>NZ_CP107767.1 GCF_036345115.1 Streptomyces griseorubiginosus | reverse complement strand
CCAGCTGTCGCATCCACTCCTTGTCGAAATCGGAGAGGAAGCCTTCCGGCTCGCTCTGCTGACTCGTGAGCGGCGCCATCATGAACCGGTTTCGCATCGCAGGGCCATGCAGAAGCGCGAGCGGCTCGAAGAGGTCTGCAACGGTCACGGAAGATCTCCAGTTCAGTAGTGGTCGACCGGCGGATGGGTGCCGCCGGCTCGTCAGGAGGCGGGGCAGTGACGCGCGGCCCACCCTTACACCTTCACATCAATGTGAAGGCAAGTCGGTAAGCATGTGCTTTAAATTTCAAGCGTGTGACGTGCGTGGCGCCTTCTCGTGGCGGACCGCTCTGCCCACGTCGTAGGGCGGCGCCGGTGCAGTTCTGGGGTCGGGTGGTGTTCCGCCGGCGGGAGGACCGCAACCGCGCCGCCGGGGCCGCTCAGCTCTGGGGCAGGTGCGCGACGCCGGCCCGATCCGCATGCCCGCGGTCTAGGGATCGGCGGGAGAAGGCAGCCTCAGAGACCCCTGGCGGGCGCCTCCTGGGAGAGCCGCTCGCGGACAGATTTGCCTTCACATCACTGTCAAGGTTGCAGTATCGCCTTCGACGCCGCGATCGCGGTGCATCGAGACGTGGCAGATCGTCGATCTTCGGTTTCGACGTGCCAGAGAAAGAAGAAGAAGAAGTGACCAAGGTTCAGGACGCGATCTTGCAGGCACCGGAACGAGAACGCCTCCCCATCGGAGCTCTCATCGCGCTCTTCACGGCAGGCTTCATCACCACGCTCACCGAGGCCCTGCCGGCGGGGGTGCTCCCGCAGATGAGCCGTGCGCTCGGCGTTTCCGAGTCGGTAGCGGGACAGACGGTGACAATTTATGCCGTCGCTACGATGCTCACGGCGATCCCGGTGGCGGTCGCCACGACGAACTGGCCCAGACGGCATCTTCTCGTCGTCGCGCTCGTCGGGTTTCTCGTGGCCAACCTCGTCACAGCGCTCTCCGTCGACTACACGATCACGATGGTGGCGAGGTTCGTTGCCGGCGCAGCGTCCGGCGTGACATGGAGCATCCTCGGCGGCTATGCGCAGCGCATCACCCCGGACGCCCTGAAGGGCAGGGCCATGGCCTTCGCTTTCGCCGGCACGCCCGTCGCGCTCGCCCTGGGTGTTCCCGTCGGAGCGTTCCTCGGTCAGATCGTGGGCTGGCAGGTGACCTTCGGCCTCATGTCGGTGCTGACGGCGCTCCTCATAGCCTGGACGATGTGGAAGCTGCCGAACGTCCCCGGCCAGAAGGCCGCTGAGCGATTGCCTCTTGGTCACCTCCTCCGTATCCGAGGTCTTCGCACCATCCTGGTCGTCACGGGTGTGTACGTGCTCGCTCACACCATCCTCTACACGTACATCGCGCCCGTGCTGGCAGGAGTCGGGCTCGCGGACCAGGTGCAGTGGATTCTGCTCGCATTCGGCATCGCCTCGATCTTGAGTATCTGGCTCACCGGTGTGTTCGTCGACCGGCACCACCGGCGCCTCACCATCCTGAGCACTGTGTTCTTCGCTGCGGCCGCGGTCGCGCTGACTCTCTGGTCGGGGAACGTGGTCGTGGACTACGTCGCGGTGACGGCGTGGGGACTGGCGTTCGGCGGGGCCGCGACCCTGTTCCAGGGTGCACTGATGGCAGCGTCGCGCGAACACGCAGACGCCGCGCAGCCGCTGATGGTCACGATGTGGAACGGTGGAATCGGCCTCGGCGGCCTGATCGGCGGCATCCTCCTCGCCGGCTTCGGATCGGCGTCGCTCATGATCGCCGTCGCGGTCCTCGTCATCTTCACGGTCGTCGTCGTGATCCTCGCACGAACTCACGCCTTCCCCGGACCCAGCACAAAGCCTTGAGGGCATCGACGTATCGAGCTGAACGTTAGATAGAGCGGGACATGACAGCGCTTCTTCATGCACTTCACCGATGCTCGAGCTGATGACTCCCGACGTGTGCAATCGGTGCGGACCGCACTGCGAAAATAAGGAAGAAAGTTATGGCAGGAAATGAGGACGTTGACTCCATGTCAGCACCTGCGGCGGCAGCAGGGATCGATCCGATCCGAGTCGACGTATGGTCGGACATCGCTTGCCCCTGGTGCTACATCGGTAAGCGAAAGTTTGAAAAAGCTATGACCGTAACCGGAATCCCGGTGGAGATCGAGTACCACGCGTATGAACTCGCGCCGGATCTCCCGGAGGAGTTCGAGGGAAGCGAACAGGACTACCTCGAGATCCGCGGATTCACGGCCGATCAGGTTCAGCCGCTGCTGGCCAGGATCGTTGCCGCGGCAAAGGCTGTCGGACTGGACTTCGATTACGACATCCTCCGGCACACGAACATGATGAAGGGACATCAGCTGATCCGGTGGGCCAAAGCGGAGGGGCGCCAGCTCGACATGGTCGAGCGGATTCTCGCGGCTCACTTCGAGGAGGGGCGGCACGTCGGCCGGGACAAGGATCTGGCCGAGCTCGCCGCCGAGATAGGACTCGACCGCGAGAAGGCGCTCAGCGCACTCGAGGAGGGCCGGTATGCCGACGATGTGCGGGCGGACGAAGCCCGCGCGCGACAACTCGGGATCCAGAGTGTTCCGTTCTACGTGTTCGAGAACGCCTACGGAGTCGCGGGAGCACAGGATCCGGCGACGTTCGCCGACATTCTGCGCCAGCTCGCCGAGAAGAAGCGGGAGGCCGCTTGATGACCGAGGAAGAGCCGAGCCCGATCGCCCAGCGGACGGTGCCGGTGGCCACTACGGGCATCGACGGCACGTGCACGACGCCAGAGGAAGACTCGAGCCCGCTCGTCAGGCTGACGGTGCCGGCGGCCGCTACTTGCATCGACGGTGTGTGCACGATCCCCGACGTCACTGATCACTCGGAGGATCAGCCGGCCTGAACCTGCCAAAAGGATCAAGGCAGGTAGGTCGTTCTAACGTTGTGCCGGGATCAGTGGGCCGTCTGGTGGCGGCTTGTTGATCCAGGCCGTTTCGGGGAGCTTCGGCGGCTTGGGCGGCTTGCAGATGAAGCGCTCGGGGTGCTTGGTGTAGGCGGCCTGGAGGACGTCGGCGCGCATCTCGCGGAGCTGTTCGGTGAGGCCGAAGTGCACGTCATAGGGGTGGGGAGGCAACTCCGGGGCGGCGACGTCCTCCTCGATGACGGCGTGGTCGGGCAGGAGGCCAGCGACAGCCGTGCGGATCGCGCCACGGCTGACGCCGTGGGCGCGGGCGAGGGCCGCGATGGAGCGGCCTTCCAGGTACGCGGTGCGGACGGTGTCGGTCTTCGCGGCCGTCATGGTGGGGCGGCGTCCGTCCTTGCTTTCCTCGGCCTCGGCGGCGCGCAGCCCCTGCGGTGGCGTCCCCCCTCGCGGTCCCCCGCCACGAGGGGGGACGCGCCTACGCGCCGCCTGATCCGCACCGGCAGCTGCGACCAGCCCCCACCGGGAGCGCCAGTCCGAGAAACATCGTCGGCCGGTCGGACTTTCCCGCCAGCCACCGCATCGTGCAGGTATGACCGGCACCACCATTGAGGAACGACACATGAATCCGCTGTCCCCAGGCCACCACGTCATCGAGGTCGACGGGATCCCCCAGGAGTACGAGGTCCGCGGGCAGGGGCCCGCGGTATGCCTAGCGCTGAGCGGGGGTCCCGGGATCGACGACGGCTACCTGCGGTTCCCGCTGCTGGAGGAGGACGTCACGATGGTCTACCCGACGCAGGTCGGGACGACCGCCGAGAGCAGGCTTCCGAGCCACCCCGACGGGTACACCTTGGACGTCTACGCCCGCTTCATCCACGCCGTCGTGGAGCACCTCGGCCTCCCCCGGGTACATCTGCTCGGCCACTCCGCGGGCGGTTTCTTCGCCCAGCGGTACGCCCTGACGTACCCCGAGCGGCTGGCTGGGCTGGTCCTCTACGACTCCCTGGCGCACAACACGGAGGAGCTGGCCAAGGAGGCCACCGCCCGACTGGCGGAGTTCGCGGACCGCTTCGCGGGCGACCCGCGGGTGGCGCCCGTCCTCGCGGCCTGGGCGGACGACACCGTCGCGGACACCGACGAAGCCCGGACCGAGCACCTGCGTGCCCTGCTCCCTGCCTACTTCGCGGACTACTGGGGCCGCGAGGACGAGTTCGCGCGGCTGCCCGGGCTGAGGGTCACCCACGTGACCGGCGGCGCCTTCGACCACCGCGGACGCCTGGGCGCCGTCATGACGCCCACGCTGGTGGTGGTCGGAGCGTACGACTTCATCTGCGGCCCCCGGTGGGCGCGGGCGATGGACGACGAGCTCCCGCACTCCACCGTGGTAACCCTGGAGAACAGCGGTCATTTTGGGCACATCGAGCAGCCGGAGGATTTCGCCGCCGCTGTACTCGGCTTCGTGCGGAGCGTGAAGAGCGGAGGACGACGATGACGACTGTGCCGTTCGGGCTGGCAGAGCGCACGGAGATCGAGGCGTACGGGGACTTCGCGGCGGGCGCGGCGGGCGCGCCGGGCTCCGCGGCGGAACGGCTGGGGGCCGCCGCCCTGCGGATCGGGCCCGCGCTGGCCCTCTGCGTCCGGGACGACCCCAGCGGCTTCTTCAACCGGGCCGGAGGATTCGCAGACGACGTGCCCGTCGGCGCCGACGTGCTCACCCGCGTCCGGGACTTCTACCGCGAGCAGGGCCTGCGGCAGGGCTCGATGATGATCGCGCCCGCGCTCCTGCCGGAGGACTGGCCCGCCGTCGCCGAGAGGCTGGCGCTCACGGCGGGGAGCTCGTTCGTCAAGCTCGGGTGGGACCTCGCCGCCGGGACGCCAGCGCCCGACGGGCTCCCGCCCCTGGACGCGGGGCTGCGTGTCGGCCTGGTCGAGCCGCGCCAGGCGAAGGAGTGGGCCACCGTCATGATGACCACCTTCGGCTTCGGCGCACCGGACATGATCGAGCTGGCCGCGTCCTGCGTTGGCCGACCGCACTGGCGGCAGTACGCGGTCCGCGACGGCGAGCAGATCGTCGCGGTCGGAAGCGTCTACCTGAACGGAGACTGCGCCGACATGTTCGGCGGCGCCACGCTGCCCGAGGCCCGGGGCCGGGGTGCCCAGTCCGCGCTGCTCCTCGCCCGGGCGGCCGCGGCCCGCGAGGCCGGCTGCCGGTGGCTGGTCGCCGAGACGGGCGCGGAGCGGGGAGGCGAACGAAACACCTCGCTGCGCAACATGCTGCGGACCGGTTTCGAGCCCCTCTACGAACGGGTCACCTGGGTCTGGCGCGAAGAGGCTTGAGCGCGGGCCGGTGGCGGTCTGTGCGGGTGGCGTCCGCAAGCGCCCGCACAGACCCGGGCGCCCCCAGCCCCCCGTCCCTCCGCCCCCCTCCGCACGCTTCAGCGAACGGGTCGGCGGGGGTGCAGCCTGCTCGCCTGGCCGCCGTCCAGGAAGTACGCCCATGTCACGCCGGGCGGGCAGTGGTACGGGTCCTCCGGCGGGTTGAGCATCGCGTCCTCCCAGACGACCACGTCACCGCCGGGGCGCGGGCAAGACGAGGCTCCTCAACCATTTCCTGGGGGGAGCGCAGGGGCACCAGGATCGGCGTGGCCGTCAGGGACTTCGGGGCCGTGGAGATCGACGCCATGACGGTCGCCGACAGGTCGGCTCGCCGATGGTGCCGGTCGGCAACGGCAGCGTGTGCTGCGCGGTCGACGCGAGCGACCCCGACGTCGTAGTCGCGACCCCGCTCCCTCCTCACACCGCCGGTAGGGGCTGCGGCGGCGTCTCGCCCACGTACCGCGCGCCCGGACGGATGATCTTCGGATCGGCGGCCTGTTCCAGGATATTGGCGCTCCAGCCGACGACCCTGGCGACCGCGAACGTCGGCGTGAACATGGCCCGCGGCAGGCCGCACTGCTCCATGACGACGCCGGCGTAGAATTCGACGTTGGAGTGCAACTCGCGGCCCGGCTTGAGTTCGGCGAGGATCGCCTCCACGCGTTCCTCGACCCGCACGGCGAAGTCGATGAGCGGTCCGCCGAACGCCAGACCCGTGCTGCGCAGCATCCGGGAGCGCGGGTCCTCGGTGCGGTAGACCGCGTGTCCGAAGCCCATGATTCGCTCGCCCGCGAGGACCCGCTCCCTGATCCACGGGTCGATCCGGTCGACGGTGCCGATCGCGTCGAGGGTGTCGAGCGCGCGGGCCGGCGCGCCGCCGTGGAGCGGGCCCGAGAACGCGCCGACCGCGCCGACGAGGCAGGCCACCAGATCGGCGCCGGTGGACGCGATCACCCGCGCGGTGAACGTCGACGGGTTGAAGCCGTGGTCTACCGTCGCCACCAGGTACTGCTCGATCGCTCGCGCATGCACTGGGTCCGGCTCCGAACCGGTCATCATGTACAGGTAGTTGGCGGCGTGTCCGAGGTCGTCGCGCGGCGCGAGCGGCTCCTGGCCACGGCCGATTCGGTGCAGCGCCGTCAGGATGGTCGGCACGACGGCAGAGGCGGCGAGCGCGTCCTCGGCGCGGCGTGCCGGATCAGTGTCGTACAGCGGGCCCAGGCCCGTGGCGGAGCCGTACAGCGACAGCGCGGTGCGCAGTCCGGCGAGCGGGCCGGCCGCGGCGGTCGCCCGGGCGATCGCCGGCAGCGCCTCAGCGACCTCGTCCGGCAGGTGGCGCAGTGCGGCGACGCGGGCGGCGAAGGCGGCCGAGCGCTCCGCGTCGGGCAGCGTCCCGTGGAACATCAGGTGCCAGACGTCCTCGAAGCTCCGGCTCGCCGCCAGTTCGATCGCGGAGTACTGGCGGTAGTGGTAGAAGCCCTCGGTTCCCCGCACGTCCCCGAGTGCGGTATCGGTGACGATGACGCCCGCCAGTCCTCGCGGTACCTCGACGGTCGCCTGCCGCGGCCTGGTGTCGGACATGATCTCTCCTTCTCGATGTGACTATGGCTGCCCATGGTTGAGGGTGCCGGGCAGCCCGGCCGAGGGGCACGGCTGACCGTGTGCGAGGCCGCGCGAAGGCTCGGAGCGAAGCCGAAGCCCCGCCTAACTGGTGGCTTGACTCCCGGTAGCCCGCTGGTCGTGGTTGCCGTGCTCGCCGACCTAGTCGCATGGCCGGACAACACGTTGACCGTTTTGTCTCCGGCCACGCGATGGGTTGCTCCGACCGCATCGCGCGACCGCGACACGTAGTGGATCGTTTTCCAACCTGCGATGGGAGCCGCCGGCTGCCGGGGGAGCGCCCTGGCAGAGCTACTTCTTGAGTCTGCGGCTTCCGGCGTGCCAGTCCTCGGTCTTGCCCGTCTCCTGCGCTGTTACGCCGAACGACGGTAGCTGCGGACGCTCGCGCAGGCTGCGCTTGAGTTCGGCGAAGCCGGGGAACCGGGCGAGGCCGATGACGTGATCCCACAGCACCCCTGCCTGTTCCTCGTCAGGCAGTCGGCTGATCACCGGTCCGAAGAAGGCGATGCCCTCCGGCGGCTCGAAGTGCACAATCGGCGTGCCGACATCCTTGCCCGTCAGCGACAGCGCCTCGTCGGACTCGGCCTGGATCTCGGCATCTCGGGTCGTGTCGTCGAGTGCGTCGACGAGCGAGGTCGGCAGGTTGGCTTCGGCGAGGGCGTCGGCGGCGAGGTCGGGGGTGCCTTGCCAGCCGGGGGCCCGGCCCTCGTCGGGTCCGGCCTCCATGATGCGCGCGCCGTAGGCCGCGTAGAGCGGGCCGATCGCCTCGCGTCCGTGCTTCTCTCGGGCCGCAGAGGCCACTCGCAGGAGCCGCAGGCCCGCGGTGTGCTGGGCGTGGTACTCCTCAGGGAAGTGGGTGTCGTAGTCGATGTGCGAGTTGATCAGACGCAGTGAGATGAACCGCCAGTCGACGGTGTAGTGGCGCTGTGCCTGGACGATCCGGATCCACTTGCTCGTCATCCACGCGAACGGACAGATGGGGTCGAAATAGAAGTTGATGTCGGCGTTCTTTGTCGAAGTCATGTTCATGTCACAATCCTGGGTCGACTGGCTTCGCGATCAGGGGCAGGAGTGGCAAACGCTCCACGGACGAGGTCCTTGGAACGTCCATCTGGGTAGTGGTCACGACGGCTGTCCTTCGTGATCAGAGCCTCGGAGAGGTGGCCTCGGGCTCACATCGAGCCTCCGCAAGCGCGGCGACTCGACTAGGCTCCAACCTTGACATCAGTGTGAAAGCAAGTCGCTTAGCGCAGAGCTTCGCCTCAGCTCATGCAGGCGGCTGATGAACGAGCAAGCGAGCGGTTCGGTTCGAGCGGGGGGAAGCGGCGAGGGCTGGGACTCCGCACCCAGCCGCGCCCAGGGCGTCCTCGCGCGCGGTGTGGGCAGTTGCCAGTCGAGAGGCGCAGCCCACAGCGCAATCCGAACCCTCGGTAAAGGGCGATGGCGGCGGTCTGTCTGAACCGCGCGGCTGGCTGCTCGGGGGCAAGGGTGGTTTCGCGGTGACCGTCGCCGACACGAGTGTCAGGCATCCCACCGCCACCGCGAAGCGCTTCTGTCCCCAGGGAACAGCAGTACGTGAGACGCCTCGGCGGTCGGGCGAAACGAGCGACCGGCCGTACGCAGGACCTGGTGACAGAAGAACACACCGCTGCGGCACATTGGGGTACCGGCAAGAGCCGAGCCGCAGACGGCAGTGATCAGTCTTCGGACCTGGAGTGTCGGGGCAGTTCCAGCGCACTCGCCGTTCAGCGAGTGCGAGGCGACCGCCCTTCAGATCAGGCACGCAGTTGTGGATCGTTCCTGGAGACGCCGAGGAGCTTCGCGATCGAGGTGACGGTGTTCTCCGGTCCGGTCGGACAAGCAGGTCGCGAGCGTGGCACTACCGCTTCTCCGTCCTCGCAGGCCGGCCCGCGGCGGATGCCGCGGGCCCGGGCGGTATCCAGGCCCTCGTTTGGTGCCTGAACGATGAGTTCACGCGATCCGGCCGCGCGCCGCCGCTTATCGATCTTGCTCATCAAGCGGTCGATAGGCGAACGTTGCCCAGCGGTGAGCAAGACTGAACATGTTGTATGGTCATTGCGTATGGGGTCTGTTGACCGATTCTGCGCCGTGGGGCGTGCGCGGCAAGGCCTGCTTGAGGAGATGTGCTGTGAATGCGAGTGCGAGTCGCCCGACGTTCCTGTTGGTGCCGGGGGGCCACCACGGGCCGTGGGTATGGGAGCGGCTGCAGCAAGTTCTTGAGAGCGATGGCTGGTCCACGCGAGCGGTGAGCCTCGTGAGTGCGGTGGAGGACCCGTCGGCAGTCGAGCCGCTGCCGGGCATGCATGACGACGCCAAAGTGATCAAGCGGGCCCTGGAGGCGATAGCCGGCCCGGTGATCGTTGTGGCGCACTCCTATGGCGGGGTACCGGTCACTGAGGCGATCGCCGGGGCTTCCAATGTCGTGCACGCCGTGTACGTGGCGGCCTACATGCTTGACGTCGGCGAGGGCATGTTCCAGATGCACGGCGTGCCGGCCCCCGACTCGCTGATCGGCCTGCGTCCGCCGGAGAACCCCGATCTGAATCTTCCCGCAGGCTTCTATGACGGTGACGCCTCGAATCCGGAGACGGTGGAGGCGATGGCGAGACTCGTCCCGCAGACCGTGCGTGCCGACTTCGAGACGGTGACGCAGGCGGGCTGGAAAACCGTGCCCAACAGCTATGTGATCCCGGACAACGACGTGTCCACCGTCGCTGCGGTCGAGGAAGACATGGCGAAACGTGCCGATGCCGTGTACCGCGTCCCTGGTCACCACGCGCCCTTCTACTCCCACCCCCGCGAGTTCGCAGACGTTCTGACGAAGATCGCGACGAACACGGCGACCGTCAGGCCGGTGCAGGATGCATGAGAGCCGCGCGGAGCGAGGCCTTCCCTCTCCCTGTACGTAATCCCACACTGACGAACGGAAGGTGCCCGTTGCGATCCGTTACGCGACGCAGGTCCACCCACCATGCGGTGCAAGCAGAGGCGACCGAGGCTCGCCTGCTGTCGGCGGTGACTGAGCTCCTTGATGCAGGCGAGCCCTTCACGGCGATCAGCGTGCAACGCATCATCGACGAGGCTGGCGTCTCACGAGCCACCTTCTATGCACACTTCCGCGGAAAGTCAGACATTCTAGCGCGCCTGTCCGCTCAACTGCGTGAGTCGCTACTGGCGCTGGCCCGCCAGTGGGATCCAGCCGTCGCAGAGGACGGAGCAGACCGGTTTACCCGGTTCTTCGAAGAAGTGATCGTTGTTCACCGTACCCATCGCAGCCTGATCACCGCGATCCGTGAGGTGGCGGCCTACGACCCAGAGGTGAGCGACTTCTACACAGCCGACCTCGAAGGGTTTGACGAGCACGTGCTGGAGACGCTGCTGGCCGAGCAGGATGCAGGATCAACGTCACCCGATCTCGATGCTGTGGCCGCGAGCCGGATCATCGTGTGGGGAGGCGGACAGGCGATCGCCCACCACATCAGCGTCGACGACGGAAGCGGCGACGCCTCATTCGCCCGTGAGCTCGCCAGGATCTGGTGGTACGGCGCCTACCGCCGTCCTGCGGAGTGACGCGTGTCACGAATGCGAGCGCGAAAGAGTACTCCCTCTGAGGCCCTGAATGCCTTATTCGACGTGTAAAAGGACACAACAATGACGAACAACGCACTCGATGGTCTGCCCACTCACCCGCTGGCCGGCAAGACGGCGGTGGTCACCGGCGGTGGGCGGGGAATAGGAGCGAGCACGGCTCTCCTCCTCGCCCGTGCGGGTGCGCGGCTCGCGCTGGTCGGCCGCCGCGAAGAGTCGATGAAGGCGCTAGCGGACAGTTTGCCCGATACCACGGTGGTGATTCCGGCAGACCTGTCCCGGCCTGAGGCTCCCGAGGCAGTCTGGGAGGCTCTTATCGCACAGCTTGGCCAGGTCGACGTACTCGTCAACAACGCCGGTCAGTTGGGCAGCTTGACGCCTGCTCAGGATATGACGGCCGAGGAAGCCGACGCGCTGTGGGCACTCAATACGCGCGCACCTTTGCTGTTGGGCGCGAAAGCTGCCGCGCACATGGCCTCGGTCGGCGGCGGGAGCATCGTCAACGTGACCTCCGCGGTGGGAAGCGACCGGAGCATGGCGAATGTAAGCCTGTACGCCACCACTAAGGGCGCGGTGGACGCCCTCACGCTCGCGCTGGCTGCAGAATGGGGTACCGCGAACGTACGGGTCAACGCGGTCAGGCCTGCCGTAGCCCGTACCGACTTCTCCCGCGCTGTCACGGAGAATCCGGCGCTGGAGGAGGTGCTGACGAAGGAATACGTCCTTGGGCGGCTCGGCGAGCCGGAGGACATCGCGCAGGCCATCCTCTTCTTCGCCAGTCCTGCCAGTTCCTACGTGACCGGTCAGCTGCTCAGCGTTGATGGAGGGTGGGGCTCCGTCCACGCACGCGGGTGACGCACGGCCTGCCCGCAAAGGCCGGCACACAGTGCAGCGTCACGTGACGGTGGGCGGCCGTGGCGAGATCATCGGCAGGTGGTCAACTGAGTGCTGTGGCGGTTGCGTACGAGTGCTCCGTGGCGGGATTTGCCGGAGCGCTACGGGCCCTGGCAGACCGTCGAGCGGTTTGTGCGCTCGGAGACGGACGGGACCTGGGCCCGGCTGCTGGAGCACGTCCACATTCGCGACGACGCGGTGGGCACGGTGCAGTGGACCGTGTCCGTCGACTCCACGATCAACCGTGCGCACCAGCCCGCCGCCGGCGCCCGCAGAAGGGGACGAACTGGCGGATCCGCAACGGCGCGGCAGGCACCCGGCCGGTCCGGAGGCGGACTGACCACCAAGGTCCACCTCGCGGTCGACGGACGCGGCCTGCCCCTGTCGAGATCGTGCTCACCGCAGGCAACGCCCACGGGGGTCGGCCGCGCACCCCCCCGCCCCGCGTGGTGGCAGACAAGGCTTATTCGTCAAGGGCGATCCGTGCCTGGTGCCGACGGCACCACATAGGCATTCGCATACTGGTATCTCAAGGTATACGGGCACGAGGACATACGACTGCTCGATGGCGGCCGCAAGAAACGGGAACTCGACAACCGAGAACCGGTGCAGGAAGGGGCTACCCGCCAGCCCACCGCGTACAAGGCATCAGCTCCGAAACCATCTATGCGTGCCCTGCGAGATGACGTCCTAGCGGCCATCGGTTCACTCAATCTTGTGGACGTGGGTTCGCCCGAGGAGCTCTCGGGCAAAATCAGTGCCCCCGCCCACCAGGAGGCAGCCCTGCAGCGAGAACACATCCCCACCACAGTGAATGTGCCATGGTCCAAGGCCGCCAACGACGACGGCACCTTCCGCTCCGATGACGAGTTCGTCGGACTGTACGGAATTCTCGAACTTTGATCCAAGAACCTGCGCAACTACGACGGATCGTGGGCCGAACACGGCTCCTCGTGGGTATTCCCATCACACTGCCGACCGCAGACGAAACCTGATCCGCTCCGTCTTGGCCTCATCCGGCTCGGCGAACGTCAGCCGAATGGGGAACAGGGACTGCCCGCCACCGCACGCCGCGTGGTGAGCCCCTGATGCACACCGACACAGTCACCAAGGATGGTCCACAGCATGACCACGTTCCCCGATCCCGCAAACGCCCGCATCCCTGGCATGATAAAGAGCGAGCGGCGCCCCGGATTGGTCGAAGCAGCCGAAGACGTCACTGTCTTCCTCAAGCCGCTCATCAAGTCGCCCAGGATCGAGGTCGGTGAATTCACCTACTACAACGACACCGAAAACGCCGCCGGCTTCGAGGACAACAACGTTCTCTATGCGTATGGACCGGAAAGACTGGTCATCGGCAAATTCTGCTGCCTGGCCATGGGGACGAAGTTCATCATGTCGCCGGGAACGGACTACCACATGCCCGGTGGCACCACCTCATACCCCTTCTTCATCTTCGGCGGATCGTGGCTCGAGAAGACGGCCGACTTGCTGCCCAATCTGCCTAGCAAGGGCGACATCGTCGTAGGCAACGATGTGTGGATCGGTCGTGAAGCCGTCATCATGCCCGGCGTCACCATCGGAGATGGTGCAGTCATCGGAGCGCGGTCCCTGGTCACCAGCGATGTCGCACCTTACAGCGTGGTCGGAGGCAACCCCGCGAAAGAGATCAAGAAGCGGCTGCCAGACGAGGACATCGACCGCATGCTGCGCATCGCCTGGTGGAACTGGCCTGCCGAGGACATCACTGAGCACGTTCGCACCATCTGGTCTGCAACCCCGTCGGATCTGGAGGAGCTGGCCAAGAAGATCGGCCATCTGGGCGGCTGACCAAATGGCCGTCTCGCAGAGAGACGGGAATCCTCAGCGGAGCTGCCTGAAGCACGAGTTGCGTTTTGCGGACCTCAATGTGGTGACGCCTCCGTAGCGGCCGATTCCTGGATCTTTGGACCGGGCACTGCAAAACCCTTTACCGAACTCAGAGGCAACTGTGCGAGCCGTCCCTACTGCTTCGAAAAGCGCGAATGGTTGATCCGATGGACTCAAGTACGACTTACATGATTTCCGAGATGGAAGGGTGGAGCGAAGGCGCGGAGGCGGTCTACGCAATATTGCGCCGCCGACGACACGCATTTCTTGAGCTCTTGAACAACATCGAAGAATCTCAATTCAACGCACAGTCTCGCTGCACGGACTGGTCGGTGCATGAAGTGGTACGCCACGTTCGTGATGTAACCAAGGTGCATATATCTATGCTAGATGAGACTGAATACCCTTTCGGAAACCCCAGGAACTTCAGTCCGAAAACCTCACCTGCCGCTTGGATGAGGCATTCGGAGGGCGAATCCGTAAGGGAGACGGTGGATGAGCTATCGCAATTGATCCAACGGGAAGGGGAGTTGTTCCTCCGGCGCGTGATGGAAGGGTCCCCCCAAGTGAAGCAGGGTCCACTTCGGAGAAAATTGCACTGGTCCGTGTTCGGCACCCATACGATCTGGGATGCGTGGATGCATGAGCGAGATATATGTATTCCCCTAGGACTTGACGTTCCACTTGATGGCGAGGAAGGTCGCCTCATGGTGATGTACACCCTGCTTGCCGCCTCGGCACCTGCCGCTTGGTCTGGCGACTACGTGGAGACAGCGATCAAGCTGTACGGATCACCCGACTGCACGTATCGCATAGGCCACAGCAACTCCCACGTCTACGTCCAGACGGGTGGCCGAGCAGACGTCGGTGGCGATATGGCAGTGCTCCTGGACAGCCTCGCAGGACGTGGGCCTGAACTGTCGGAGATACTCGGGACATCAAGTGAAGCAGTACGGAAACTCTCGCTTCTTAGGGCAGTGGCGACGTGATGGTGCACCGCTGGATAGGGCTTCGTTAACCTCGATCTTTCGTGACGGTTCGTCGGATTCTCTGGCGGGCGGTTTCGGTCGTTCGGGCGGTCACGGGTAGGTCTGTGGCCCGGCTGTCGCGTCGGGTGGGCGCCGGGTTCCACGGTTCCGGGCGGGGTGGTGCTGTTCGTAGGGACGGGACGTTGCTGGTCAGCCGGGGTTCGGCAGGGCTTGGAGCCGTTGTAGGGCTTGGTTGATCAGGTCTGTCCAGGGCCAGTGCGTCGCGAGGCGGAGGATGCGGCGTCGTCCGGTGGTGACGAGCTGGGCGGCGGTGGAGAACAGTCGGAGTCGAAGCCGCCGGGGTTCCCAGCGGCGGACATAGCCGGTCAAGGCGAGCATCGACATCCATGCGAGTAGGTCCAGGGCGATCTGGACGATCTCCAGCCAGATCTGGTTCTGCGCGGTGTGGTGGAGGGGCAGTTGCGCAGGCCGGTGGCTCGCGCGGCACGGATTCGGTCCTCGGCTCGCGCACGCTGGCGGTGCCTGAGCTCGAGCGATCGGCACGTTGTGGGTGTTGGTGGCGAACGCGGTGAGCCGCAGGCCGTCGGCGTCAGTGATCCGTAACTGTGCGCCGGGGCGCGGCCGTTCCTTGCGGACGATCAGTCGCATCCCTGTCGGCCATCCCTTGAGGGCGTCACCGGCAAGTTCGGCGACCCAGGCGCCGTCGCGGACCTCGCCACGGGGCTCGACGGCCCGCGTCCTGCGGTGGCGGGAACGTGCAGCACTGCTCGGTGGATGGGATCGGTGATGGTCATACCGACCGAGTACGACAGCCACCTTCCGCACTGGGCCAGCCAGGCCACGAACTCGTGGGTCCCGCCGCCGGAGTCGGTGCGGATGAGGGTGTGGCGTCCGCGCCGGTAGGTCTTCGGGAGCTGGGCCAGGGCGAGCCGGGCGGCTTCGACGTGGTCGGCCGCGGTGTTGGAGCCGGCGTTGCCGGGCCGCAGCAAGCCCGCCACGGGTTCTCCGCTGCCGCCGCTGCCGTGGTCGACGAATCCCATCAGCGGGTGGTGGCCGAAGGACTTCTTCCACGTCGGCTTCGCGTCTTGCTTGTCGGAGTGCGCGATCACCAGCACCCCGTCCAGGTCCACGATGACCTGTCCGCCGCGGTCCGGGGCCGCATCACCGGCCACTTTCCACACACGTTCACGGACCTCGGACCGTGCGGCCCGGATGGCTGTCAGCGCTTTCGGCCCGGCTGCGGCGAGGGTGTCGATCAGCCGCGAGACCGTCGGGTCGGAGGCCACCGACTCGAACACGGCCGGCTCGACCCCGGAACTTGCAACCGCCCTGGAGCCGACCCCGAGACCGAGGCAGACTTAACTAGCCGGACTGGGCTGCCGGTTCGCCGCGGAACGTCGACCGGTACGCGCTCGGCGATACGCCCAGCGCCGCCTGGAAGTGCTGGCGCAGCGAGGCACCCGTGCCGAAGCCAGCTTCCGCCGCCACCCGGTCCACCGGGAGGGCCGACTCCTCCAGGAGCTGGCGGGCGCGCTCGATTCGTTGCTGCGTAAGCCATTGCAGCGCCGAGACGCCGACCTCCTCGCGGAAGCGGCGGGTGAACGTGCGGGTGCTCATCGACTCGCGGGCCGCCAGCTCGCGCAGCGTCAGCGGGCGGTGCAGGTTGTCCAGCGCCCAGGCACGGGCGGCCTTCGTCGACGACGTCCGGGGCTCGAGCACCGGGCGGCGGACGAACTGGGCCTGGCCGCCCTCGCGGTGCGGGGAGACGACCGTGCCGCGGGCGACCTCGTTGGCCACAGCCGTGCCGTGGTCGCGGCGGATCATGTGCAGCACCAGGTCGATCCCGGAGGCGACGCCGGCGGAAGTGAGAACGTCGCCGTCGTCGGTGTAGAGCACGCACGGGTCGACGTCGACCTCCGGGAACCGTTCCTGCAGTTCCGCGGCGGATTGCCAGTGCGTGGTCGCCGGGCGGCCGTCGAGCAGGCCGGCGGCGGCCAGCACGAACGCGCCGGTGCAGATCGACGCGATCCGTGCGCCCTCCCGGATCCGCGCCAGCGCGGCGCGCACCGGCGGGGCCAGCTCGCGCGCCGCCGGCTCGTAGTCCGCCATCGACGCCGAAACGATCACGGTATCGGCCTCTGCGAGGACTTCCGGACCGCGGTGGACGGGGATGACGACGTCGGAGTCGGTGCGCACCAGCCCTGGCTCGGGCGTGCAGGTGACGACCTCGTACAGCGGCTCGCCTGCCGTCGAGCGCGCCTGCCCGAACAGCCGCTGGATGATGCCGAGTTCCATCACGAGCATCCCGTGCCGCACCAGGACGGCGACGCGGTGGCGGTCGGGGTGCGCGAACGCGGCAGGAGAAGTCATGGCCCGATTCTTGCATATATTGGCTATCAGGCCACTCGCTCACGCTCCGCAACGGTCGGATGATCGAAGTCATGAACGTGTTGTGGGTATTCGCCCATCCCGAACCCCGCTCGCTGAGCGGCGCCCTCCGCGACGACAGCCTCCAGACACTCCGGAACCTCGGCCATGACGTCCGCGAGTCGGATCTGTACGCGATGAAGTGGAACCCGGTCGTCGACGCGGCCGACTACGGCACCGAGGCCGCCGACGAGCGGCTGCAGGTCGGGGCGGCGTCCGCCCGTGCGTACGCCGGGGGCATGCTGAGCCCGGAAATCGTTGCCGAGCAGGAGAAACTGGCCTGGGCGGACGCGGTCGTCGTGCAGTTCCCGCTGTGGTGGTTCGGCGTCCCCGCGATCCTCAAGGGCTGGATCGACCGCGTGTTCGTGAAGGGTTTCGCGTACGGCCTGTCCGGCGATGACGGCCGCACACTCCACTACGGCGAGGGCAGACTGGCGGGCAAGCGCGCGATGGTGGTCGTGACGGGCGGCGCCAGCGAAGCGGCGCTGGGCCCGCGCGGCATTAACGGTTCACTGGACGACCTGCTGTTCAGCCTCCAGCACGGGACGTTCTTTTACACCGGGATGTCGGTCCTCCCGCCGTACGCGGTGTACGGCGCCGACCGGGTGCCCCCGGAGCAGTTCACCGAGGCCCGCGGCGCGCTGCGCGAGCGGCTGCGCACGCTGGAGACGACGCAGCCGCTGCCGTACCGCTCCCGCAACAGTGGCGACTACGACGAAAACATGGTTCTCGAGGAGGCGCACGTGCCCGGTGAGACCGGGTTCGCGATCCACCTCCGGTAACCACGGCGCGGGCGGGGTCAACAGGACTTCGACGCCGTCCGCGAGCAGCGCGCGCGCACCACCGCCGGGCCCACGTCATGCGTGCCGCCGGCGACGACAGCGCCCGGGATCATTTTTGGGGATCTCGGAAGGTGCCGATGCACGGTCGGTGACGTTTTCTCAGCGAGCTGTCACCCAGGACCGATAAATCGATTACATGAAGGCGACAAGGAGAGATTGATGATCAACGGTGTCGACACGGACGCTTTGAGCCAGACCGTGGATGCGGTCCGGGACAAGCCCGAATTGGCCCAGGTCACCTTCGGCGTCCAGTCTGAATGGAGCGGGGGCGCCCACCAGCGGGCCACCACGACCGCCCCCCGACAGAACGGTGAAGTCATCGCCAGCCGTACCGCCACGTACGTCTTCGAGTCGGACGAGCCCACAGCGCTGCTCGGCACGGACAAGGCGGCAAACCCTGCCGAGTACATCCTCCAGGGCCTGGCAGGCTGCTACGCGGTGACCTACGCGTCGGTCGCGGCCACGCGTGGCATCGAGCTGAGCTCTCTGAGCCTGGATCTGCAGGTCGACTTCGACCTCCAGGGCTTCCTCGGCATCGACAAGTCCGTCCGTCCGGGAGCACAGGAGATCCGGGTGGACGTCCATGCGCAGTCGCCGAACGCGACGGCCGAGCAGCTCCAGGAACTGACCGAGCTCGTCCAGCAGCGCTCCCCGATCAGGGAGACACTGGCCAACCCCGTCAAGGTGACGACGACCCTGGTGACGGACGAGGCTCAGTAGCCACAGAGGCATGGCCGGCGCACGGCAGGCCAACCACCGCGAACACGGCCGAGGAAGGGCCCTCCCCGACAGCCGGGGAGGGCCCGGAGAAGAAACGGCATGAAAAGGATTTTCTGTGGTTGACGCGACCGCGTCGGCCACCCGGGGTCGGCAAGACCCACTTCGCCCTCGCGGTCGCGGCCTGCCGGGCCGGCTTACTCGATCTACTTCACCAGCCTCGACGACATGGTCCGCAACCTCACCGCCGCCGAAGCCGCAGGGCGCCTGACCAGTAAATTCGGCACCTACCTCAGCCCCAGCGTCCTCGTGGTGGACGAGGTCGGCTACCAGCCCCTGGAACGAGCAGAGGCCAAGCTCGTCTTCCAGGTGATCTCCGAACACTACGAAAAGGGCTCGATCATCCTGACCTCGAACAAGACCCTCAGGGCACATGTTCCGGCGAACCCGTGCCAGGCAGCGCCGAAACTTCACGGGTCCCGGCAGCGACGCGGATGCTGCATGATCGAGCGGTGCTGATCGAACTGGTGAAGGTCGCGAGGTCCCTGGAAGTCCTTGGCTTGCAGATGTCCGGACCTCGTTCGGTCACACCGCGGTCCGATGGTGCGGGGATCGTGCCGCGGAGCCCGGCGAGTACCACGTTGAGTGGACGATCGACGAGGACATAGTCTGGGGGCAGAACGCCAAGCCTGCTGTTGGTATCGGTCCCGGGCTCCGGACCGGTGGGCACTGCGCAGTCCTGCGGGGACAGCTGAGCCTCACTGAGGTCGGTGCCGCCCTGCTGGACTTCGACGGCACGAATATCCTGCTGGACCTTGCTGATCCGCTGCCCGAAGATGTCGCCAATACGTGGGTCGAACTCTTCATCGAGCGCGAGAAGGTCAGCCTCTACCCGTACGTACTCTGACCAGGGATCAGGTCAAAAACGTGGGAGCGATAGGCAGTTGAGGCCGGGCTCGCCCGGCTGATCGAGCTGTTCGCCTCGCCAGAGGTGGGTACCTACATCGGTGGCCCTCGACCGCGTGATGAGCTGGAGCGCGCGGTGCCTGAGGTGCCTGGGCAACGCCCTGGCTCTTTTGTGGTCGAGCTCGACGGAGCGTTGATCGGCATAGTCACGCTTGATCGGCGTGCCCCGGAGCGTCTGGGTTACCGTCCGGGAGGCGGGGAGGCCGAGCTCGCTACTCCCTCAAGCGTGAGGATACGGGTACGCCACCGAGGCGTGCGCGGCGGCACTCGACTGGTTCGCCGACGCGCTTCCCGGATTGGCCGCCCGGCGTCCCGCACGACCCGGCCACTGATTGGGATGCGCGCGCACGATCGCTTGGTAAGGACACGCTGGCGAGGTCGTCTGCTGGAACCGGAACTGGAGCGACGTCGGAGGTGGCCGTGCCTGAGCTGTGGGCTGGGACGGATGCGGGCAAGACCGAGCATCACTGCATGGTGATCGACGCTGAGGGCCAGCGCAGGCTGTCGCGGCGGGTGGCCAACGACAAGACTGTGTTGCTGGACTGGAACTGATCGCGGATGTCTTCGCGCTGAGCGAGGGAGATCCGGTGACCTGGGCAATCGATCTCAACTCCGACGGGGCGGCGCTGATGATCGCCCTGCTGACCGACAACGGGCAGCAAGTCCTCTACATCCTCGGCCGCACCGTCCACCATGCCTCCGGCTCCTACGCGGAGACGGGAAGAGTGACGCGAAGGACCTTCATCATCGCGGACCAGGCCCGCATGCGCCGCGATCTGCAGACCATGCACCGTGGTGACGACATCGCCGTCGACCTGCGCATCCTCACCTCGCGCCGGCTCGACGTTGCCGCGGACCGCACGAGGGCGATCAACCGGATGCGAGCCCGGCTGCTGGAGTACTTCCCTGCCCTGAACGGGCCTTCGACTACAGCACTTCCAAGGCGTCCCTGGTGCTGCTGACCGGCTACCAGACACCGGCCGCCCTGCGACGGCAAGAACCGCCTCGCGACGTGGCTGAAGAACCGCAAGGTCCGCAACCACCAGCTCGTCGCGGCCACCGCCGTCCAGGCAGCTGAGGCCCAGCACACCGCCGCCCCCGGGGAAAAACTGGGGGCGGCCGTGGTCGCCAGGCTCGCGAGGGAGGTGATGGCCCTCGACGATGAGCTCGACGAGACCGACGCCCTGATCGAGCGCCGATTCCGCGACCACCCCTACGTCGAAATCATCCTGAGCACGCCCGGCCTCGGCCCTGTCCTGGGCGCCGAGTTCATCGCCCACACCGGCGGAGGCATGAACGTATTCGGCAGCCCCGACCGCCTCGCCGGTGTCGCCGGCCTGGCACCCGTCCCCCAAGACTCCGGACGGATCAGCGGCAACATGCGCCGACCCTGCCGCTACTGCCGCCGCCTGATGCGGGTCTTCTACATGCCCGCCCAGGTCGCCGCCCGATGCTGCCCCACCTCGAAGGCGTTCTACGACCGAAAACGAGCTCTCGCACGCCGCCGCCTGAACGTCCTGTGGGCACTACTGCGCGACAATCGGCCCCTCGAAAGCAGCCCACCATTCCCCGTTGCCACCCTTGGCTGAGCCAGCTACAGCCAGTCACGGGTCAAGCGTTGACAACCACATTGGGAATCAGTAGACACACGGAGGCCCGTGAAGTCGGGCGAGCCCATCGGTCCGAGGGGCTTCAAAGCAGGATGTCAGGCTTCAGGGCCCTGGATTCGATCGAACCCCGCTCGATGCTCCTCAGACCACTCGGTGGGGCGCATCGTCTCGCCGCTTACATTCACGATGGTCCGCGTCCCGTGTGCGTACGTGCTGCTGCCATCACGACTACACACGCGGAAGCCGGTCGTTGCCGATGTGCGGCCTATCCGCTCGGTCCAGAGGTGGACGGCGATTTCCCCGTTGCCAATCAAAGGGAGGTCGAACACGATGGCGACCGCCTTTACGGCATAATAGGTCGGCACGGCCACTTCGGATCCGCCGAAGCCCAGGCTAAACGCGTACGTGTTAAAAGCACGTTCGGCCATCACGGTGTAACGACCGTTGTGCAGCATCCCGTATGGGTCAAGGTCGTCGAAGTAAACATCCAGTGGGATCAAGACGCCGTAGTCGACCGAATCGAATACGAGAGATGATGCAGTCGCGTCAACCATTGAAAAGTCCTTTTCATGCTGTTTGCTATTCCGCGGTCGCGGTACCCGCCGGGTGCCGGTTATTCCTCCGCCTGGCTACTGAGCCTGGTCCGTCAGGAGGGTCGTCGTCACCTTGACGGGGTTGGCCAGTGTCATCCCTGTTCGGGGAGCGCTGCGCGCTGTGAGGCTGAGCCAATGGTGGAACATTCACATCTATGTGATGTCAAGTGGCAGGCGGCGGTGATGAGAATCACGGAGCTTTCGGGGCGGGTCGGCGTGTCCACCCGCCTCTTGCGCTACTAAGAAGAGCAGGGTCTTCTCGCCCCGCGTCGTGAAGAGAACGGCTACCGATACCACGAAGAGGCGGCTGTAGAGAGGGTCGAGCAAATTCGCGGTCTGCTGGGAGCCGGGGCTGACCACTGAGATCATCCGAGAGGTTCTCCCATGCTTGGCTGCCGCCGCGTGCGACCTATATTTCGTTCGCCGGATCGCAGCAGAACGAGACCGACTGCGGGAACACGTCACCGTTCTGACGCAGGAAATCAATGTCCTAGACAACTACGTGAGCGTTGATCTCTCGTCCGGAATCGAGACTTCCGTACAGCGCCGCGAGCTCGTTATCGGAGCGGAACGTACCATCTTCGTTGGCGGCTTTGGACCATGGCACATTCACTGCGGAGGGATGTGCCCTCGCTGCAGGGCTGCCTCCTGGATCAGGTGCGCAGGGGCACTGAATCTGCCCGAGAAGTCTTCGGGTGAGCGCACGTCACGAGACTGATGGCCTCCAGGACGTCGTCCCGCAGCGCACGCATGGACGAGTCCGGAGCTGATGCCTTGTGCGTGGTGGGCTCGGTGAGGGCGGTGTTCGGCCCCCCAAAGATCTACCACGAGGTCCGCGACTAAAGGACCCCCGACTGTCAGTCACGCCACTGGAGAGCTTGGGCGACGAGGACGACGACGCGGGAGGTCAGTGACGCTGAGGCCGACGTGGCTCGTCTTGAGGGTGGCAGGGCGAAAGCGGTTGACCTAGCTCTGGCAACCGCTGAAATGCTCTTAGCAGGTTATGATGGCATGGACCTCGACCCGAAAGGGCGCACCGCATGAACACTCATCCAGCCCCCACCACTGACGCGGATCCCCGCCCTCTCCTCGGAGAACCTCTGCCGCTGGACCTGCTGAACACGCGCTGGATCGACGACAGCGGCGCCCACGACCTGCTGGAACGCCCTGGTGGTCTTGCGATCTGGCTCTCGTCCGCCGGCCTTGCCGACATCGCGCCGGACACGCAGGAAACCCTCGGCGCCCTCCTGGCCACGCGGACCGCACTGAGCTCGATCGTGGCAAGTGACGGACCCGACCTGGAGCGGTCTCGGGAGATGCTCAACGACACACTCGGTCACGGCCGCATTCGGCGGCTTCTGGGGACGGCCGGCCCGGAAACGCTCGTGGAGACCGACACTCCCGGCTGGGTCGCGGCGTGGCGCACGGCCGACCTCTACCTGCACCTGCTCGAGGAGGGACCCGACCGCATCCGCAAGTGTGCCAACCCTGAGTGCCCCCTGCGCTTCTATGACACGTCCAGGAACGGAGGCCGCCGGTGGTGCTCCATGACGTCCTGCGGCAACCGTGCCAAGACCCGCCGGCATTACGAACGCCACCAGAGTACCTTCAGGCGGGGCAGGGCCACTGCGGCCGGCGACCCATCCGAAGGCGCATGAGAGCGCGATGCGCCACTGCGCTTCCCCAGGGACGGCCCGGGTTTCACCATGATCTTCGAATGGTACGGACACCGACTCCACTACACCGACGAAAGCACATGGCCATCGCGGATCGGGGAGATGCCGGACCTGCCGCTGCGCAGCCGACGCCGCTGCTGTTCCTGCACGGCCTCGGAGGCAGATGCGGCAACTGGCTCCATCAATGACGCTATTTCTCCGCCGCCCGCCGCGTCATCGCCCTTGACTTGCCCGGACATGGACTGCCCAGTGGAACCGCCGTGCCGTTCAGCTCCTATCCTGCAGCCATAGGCGCCGCTTGGGACCATTGCGGCATCGAGCGCCCAGTAGTCGTGGGGCTGTCCATGGGAGCACCTGTGGGCCTGGCATTCCCAGCGCGTCGGCCCCGGCGTGTCCAGTCGCTGACGATCGTCAACACCTTCCTCGCCCTCGTTCCACGGACCGCAGCGCCAGACTCGCCCTCTACGACCTCCTGCTCCGCCCGGGCGAGGGCGCCGGTGGGCGGAGTTGCTGCTCGATTGTGGGGGTGACCGCACACTCCGCGATCGCGCGCGGCTTCGTGAGATCGCTCCCCGCGCTGGATCCGGCGCACCTGCACCGAATCTTCTACGAAGCCGTAGACCTTGATCAATGGCAGGAGCTGCGGGGGCTCGGTGGGCGCGTCCGAGGGGAACAGGGCCGCCTCGTTGCCCTATTGCATCGACGACCTGCACGCCGGGAACCCTGCAGCACGACTCCGCGTCCGCCACGCGCAGGGCGCGGGTCAGGCCCGGCGCACGGTGGGCCAGGAGATCGATGACCGCGTGCACGTAGGCGTGGGCGGTGCCCACACTGATCCGGAAGCCGGCCGCGATCTGGGTCGTGCTTGCGTATGTGCACCAGCGCGACCAGGGCCCGCTGCGAGGGCCGGAGCTTGCAGCGGCGGTCACCCTCCCGAGTGACGATCAGCATCGCCATCCCCTCAACAAGCGAGACAGGCAGGATATGGGCCAGACCGCACCCCGGGGACGGCATCTCCATTCTCACAGGCAGGATACGTAACCAACGAGGCTCCCCGGCAGAAGAGTTGGGACGTCAGACGTTTCGCTCAACCGCCGGGGAGCCTCGTCCGTTCTGTACCGGTATACGCCCAGTCGGCCATCACTCGATCGGTGGCCCCGCTGAAAAGGCTCATGATCTATGCGTAGATTTCACACCAGACTCGTTTACCGGTTCTGTTCTTCTCGATGCCCCATGACTGCGCGAGGGCGTCGACCAGTATCAGACCGCGTCCGGAGGTGGCGTCTGCATCTTTGTTCTGGCAGGCAGGCATCGACGGGAGTGCGTCATGAACTTCCACCCTCACCCCACATTTCAGCGGTATCACCGCCAGAAATGCAGGCCCCCTTGAGTGCTGAAGTGCATTGGTGATCAGCTCAGTTGCGAGCAGCGCCGCATCGCCGCTAATCGGAGCCAGGCCGCAATGCGACGCGTGCTGAGCAACTGCCCTGCGCGCAGCCCACAGGGCAGCGAGGTCGTGCGGTTGGATCTGGAGGACCAGGCCGGAGTGGCGAATGCGGGTCCAGGCCATCCAAAGCTTCCGTCCGAGGCGTGTGTCGAAGCGTGAACGATCAGGATGGGTTGAGATCGCGCATCGCCGTCCGGTCAAGGGCATTGTTCGACCCTCCACTCGTTGCAACCCAGATACCAAACCAGTAAACATCATTTTGGTGGTTTAATGCAAGGGGTCCTGGAAAGTGACAGTTGTGGTCCGGTGGGGAACCGCTTTACGCGGCAGGCCGAGCCCGGGAAGCTGAACATCATGTCTCGGAACCACAGCTGAGCTGTGTCTTCCGGTCTCGTAGTGATGGCGGCGCCTTGATCATCAAGGTGTCGACGGTGCAGGAAGGCTTTTGGCCCCTCCGCGAACGAGTCCAGGAAGTGGCCGATCGCTCTGTTGAAGCCGGTTAGGTCCTGCAGGTAGGGCTGATGGCCACTGTCGGGGAACCGCAGCACCTGGCCCGGGTGGACGGCACGCTCGCCGAGTGCGACCGGGTCGGCGACGGACGCGCCGACTACTCCGGCAAGCACCGCCGCCACGGCGTGAACATCCAGGTCATCACCCACCCGCGAGGCGAGATCGTCTGGATCTCCCACACCCTTCCGGGCCGTACCCACGACCTCACCGCGGCCCGCCCTCATCGCATCGTCGCCACCTTCGCCACGCCGACCAGACGCCCGCCCCGCAAGGAGCTCACCGCCCGGCAAAGATCGCGAAACCGGGCGCACGCCCGGCTGCGGTATCCCGTCACGAGGCATGGCCACCCTCAACGCTGGCGTAACTTCCGTCACGCCCGCTGCAGCCATCAGCCGTCACCTGCGGGCAGCTCTCGTTGGATGCGGGCGATGTACGTGCGAAGCGTCGGAGCCACGATGTGTCCGATCTTCGGCATCTTTGGTACCCCAATGAGCTGGTCGGCGGGAAGCTCAGGCGCGGAAAGTCGTACCACGCACTGCGAGAGAGGACGGTCGTCGGCGGCTCGCTGTGAGGCCCACATGGCCAAGTGCTCATTCCACGAATCTGGTGGCTTTGCTTCCGGATCGAATCTGTAGACGTCCAACAGGCGGCCGCCATCGGTGCGGGCGTTTTCGTCGAGGATGTCGGCGGCGGTGATGGTGGTCGCGTCCGGGACCGGCCGAAGAGAAAAGTGCTTACAGGTGGCGTCCCATGCCTGGTCCGGTCGGTACCAGGTGGTGCCGTCCCACCAGTATCCGCCCTGGCGGAACAGGAGTTTGGGCCCCCTCCAGCTGCTGTGCCAGAGGGGCGCGTCCTTGGTGAGGAGCAGCAGAACCGTGCGGCCGTGCTCGGGATGGTGGCGGACGGCCCAGGCAAGCTCCGGGCGGAGCGGGTCGGCCGTGTAGGCGAGCCACGCTCCTTGAGCCTCGTTCATTCGCTCCCAGCGGCCCATTGAGGCGCCGCCTTCTCGGCAAATGACGGCCTCTATGGCGGCGGGATCGTCGATCGGAATGTGGCTGTCGTCGACGAAAGGTATCCCGGGGACGGGATGATCTGTGTGAAGACCGTTAGCGAGCGGCTGAAGGCGATGCATATTTGCTGTACCTCCTCACATCTTCTGGGATGGAATGACCTCAGGACACCGTCCAACATGGGGGGGTAATGCCCTGAACGGGGGTTTAGTCGACAATTTAACTGGTCTCTGCCGCCCATATCGGAGTCGGCGCCCCCAGCGTGTTCTGGTTCCGGCCCGGCCACGCTTGGGCTTCGTCGACGATGGTGAACGCGTCTTGCACTTCTCCAGGCGAGATCAAGGACGGAGGCTCGCACGGCCGGCCGATGAGCGAACGCCGGGCCCGGAAGTGTAGTCCCCGATATGGGGTTCCCCTCACACGCTGAAGCGCTGAACGAAGCTCGGCCATCCCCGCATGTGGTTGATAAAGCGCTCGCTCATTCCTCCGTCACGCAGGTACTGCGCCCTGACCGGCAGCTCTGGGCTGTCATACACCGGGTTCTTCTTTACTTGCAGGGGAAAGTCTCGCTGGAGAATTCCGGCACGACCGATCAGCACAAAGTCGCAACCTTCATCAAGTAGCTGCCCTGCACGCTGGGCGCTCATGATCTTGCCCGCTGCTCCCACCCGTACACCCTTCCGGGGAAGGCTCGTGAAGACACTGAGCATCGTCTGCCCGCTGAAGGCTCCCTCTCGCACGATCTGGGCTGAGTCCCACAGGGCCAGGTCAAGGTAGTCGATCAGTTCTCGGTCGAGAATCTCAGCGGTTATTTCGCGCAGCTCCTCCAGGAACAGCCCGTATCGCTCGACTGACAAGCGCCAACCGATCTGAAAGTCCGGGCCGCATTCCCTGCGAATCCCTTCGATCACCTCGATCGTGAGGCGAGCCCGGTTCTCGGTATTGCCACCGTACTTGTCGGTGCGGTCGTTGAGGAGGGGGGACATGAACTCTGAGAGGATCCAGCCGAAAGCACCGTGGAGCGCGACGCCGTCGAAGCCTGCCAGCTCTGCCCTTCTCGCTGCTGCAATGAAGCTGTCGCGGATTCGCTCTACCTCGTCCGTTGTCAGCGCTTTGACGCCCGGAAGTGTGCGGCTGGAAGCCGGTGCCGGCACTCCCCCCAATTCTGGACTGGCGCGATGCCCTGCGTGATGCAGTTGCACCGCGGAGAGGCCGCCTCCGGCGCGGATCACGGTGGCTATCTGCGTCAGCCCGTGCAAATGTTCATCAGAGTGGATGCCCAACTGCCGCTCATATGCAATGCCGCTGGCCTCGACTGTAGCGGCACCGGTTTGTATCAGGGCGTAGCCGCTTTGTGCGAGCTGCTCCATCCAGTCTTGATCGAATTTCGACACGGATCCGTCATACTCACTCTGTTGGTTCGTGAGCGGTGCCAGCATGAATCGGTTCCTCATCGCCGGACCGTGACCGAGAGTGAGCGGTTCGAACAATTCTGCAACGGCCATGCAGATCTCCTACAGGTCAGAGCTGGGCGACGTGGCCCCGGGCTCACGTCGGGCTCCGCGGTCGCGGTGGCTCGACTACCCTCCAACCTTGACACCAGCGAGAAGGCAAATCGTCGCTAAGGAGTTGTGATGAGGATCAAGCAGCTGTCCGAGCGGACAGGCGTATCGTCCCGGCTGCTGCGCTACTACGAGGAGCAGGGCCTCCTACGGCCGAGGCGCGAGGAGAACGGGTATCGGGACTACGAGGAATCCCAAGTTGCGAGGGTCGAGCAAATTCGCAGCTTGCTGGATGCGGGCCTGACGACTGAGATCATCAGGGCTGTGCTGCCCTGCTTGGCCGAGGCAGCGAACTGTCAGTACCCTGCCCCCGACTTCGTGAGTCGAGTCCGGCAAGAGCGCAGCCGCATGGCCGAGCGCCTCGCTTGCCTGGCGAAGAACGTCCAGGCCATCGATGACTATCTGGACCGTCTCCCCAAGAGCTCGTAACGCGATCTTGCTCAGTCGTCCGCCTCGAAGTCGAGTCGCTGGGCGTCGTCAGGGAGCCAGGGGGCCGGGGGTCCGTTGCGCCAGGTGTCGTGGCAAGCCAGCACCGCATCGACGAAGGGCCTCGGCGGGAGGTAGCTGTGTGCCTGTACGTAGTGTCCGATGAGGAAGGGGGCGGCGAAGACCTCGGTGGGTGATGCCGGGACGCGGATCTCGCTGCTGCCGCGGGGTGCTTGAGGCGTGTCGTCTTCTGCGATGTCGCACAGTTCGCACGGGTGCGTCCCCAGGGCGGCGTTGACGTACTGGCCGTGCAGGATGCGGTCGAGTTGTTCCTCGAAGCCGGGAGGGGGTGAGCCGACGTCGAAGGGGTGGTCGGCCGCGAGCCAGCCGACGTTGATCCGCGTGTAACGGGGGGTGAAGGTCACCACGCGGGTGCCCTCGCCCTCCCAGAAGGTGTCTTCCGGCTCCTCGGAGTAGGGGCTCAAGTCTTCGTAGAAAGTCACCGCTGATCTCTAGCATGTCCTGTCGTGCACACGGTTGCCTGGGGGTTATCGATGCCTCAGCCGCCGCCAACAGATGAGTGCGCAGGCCAGGGAGGCCAGGGCTTCGTGGAGGTCGGGGCGTCGTTCCCAGCGGACTGCGAGGCGCTTGAACTGGTGCAGTAGGGCGAAGGTCTGCTCGACGACGTAGCGGAGTGTGCCCAGGCCCTGGATGTTCGTGCTGCCCTTGCGGGAGATCACCGGCTGGATCCGGCGGTTGCGTAGTTCTCGGCGAAGGGGGTTGCTGTCGTAGGCCTTGTGGCCGAGGAGCGTGTCGGGCCGGCTGCGGGGGCGTCCTGGGCGGCCGGCGACGGGCGGGATGCCGTCGACCAGGGCGAGGGCCTGGGTGACGTCGTTGACGTTGGCCGCGGTGGTAATGACCGTGAAAGGGGTGCCTTTGCCGTCGCAGATTACGTGGTGTTTGCTGCCGGTCCTACCTCGATCGACCGGTGACGGGCCGGTCGCATCGCCCCCTTTTTCGCCTTCACGTGGGAGGCGTCCACGCAAGCGCAGCGACCAGTCGATCTGTCCGGCCGCGTTCAGTTCGGCCAGAAGTCTCTGATGCAGGGCCTCGAAGACGCCGGCCTCGCGCCACCGCCCCAGGCGCCGCCAGCAGGTCTGGCCCGAGCCAAAGCCCAACTCCATCGGTAGCTGCTGCCACGTGATGCCGGTGTACAGGACGAACAAGACGCCCCGCAGGCACCGGCGGTCGTCCACCGGGCGCGGCCCCGGCGACCGCTCCGGCCACTTCGGCAGCAGTGGCTCGACCAGCGACCACAACTGATCATCCACGATCCGCGGCTTGCTACTCACACCCCACGAACGGCGGGATCGTCGCACCGGACACGCTTATCAGAGACGATTCACATGACCGCGTTACGAGCTCTAAGCAGTGACATGCAGTGGCGCTTTGGGTACCCGCACGAGTCGGACGAGGGGTGCTGGTCGCCGTGTGCTGCAGAGTGGGTCGGCCGCAACATGGAAGGCGCGTTCGGACACGGGGACTCTGCGATGGAAGGGAAGCGTCTCTCGTTTCTGTAACCGTGAAACGGTATTTTGGTGGTTGGCAGAAAGTTGACCTCTACTGCAGTCCAGGCAGTGTCATTCCTGCTGGAGGCCGGTCCGGGGGCCTGAGCGTTGGGCTGTATCACTTCAGGCAGGAGCCACCTTTGCGGTCCTTGCAGCCGTGGCTGTGGCCTGTCCTTATGGTGGGTCGCAGGAGCGGGACAGCGATCGGCATTGTCCGGCCGGATGTCCTGGAAGATGGTTGTAGCGCTGAAGCCGATGGTGACGGAACACGGGGCGGGGTCGCGGGGTGGCAACTTCAGCGGGTCCTGCTCTGCCTCAGACTGCCCTGGTGGCGTTCGTAGTGCCGGCGGGTCTTGGCGCGGTTGCCGCAAGCTGTCATAGAGCACCACCGACGGCGTCCGTTCCTCGTCGTGTCATAGAACCGCAGAGGGCACTCGGGGTTGGCGCACTTGCGGATGCGGTCGGCCCCTTCCTGTAGCAGGCGCAGGTAGAGGTCGGCGGTGCGCCACGCGGCGAGCCAGCCGGGGGTGTCGGTCTCTACGACGGCTTCCGGGCCTGTCGTCCCCAGCAGGCGCCGAATACGTCCGTGAGCAAGCGTGTCGTTAAGCATCTCCCTCGCTCGTTCGAGGCCGGGTCCTTCGCTGGTCACGAGGGAGCTCAATGCGGTCCGTGTGGCGAGAAGAGCGCCAAGGGTTTCCTGGGTGTCGGGCGCATCGTCGGCGCAGCCGGCGGACGAGAGCCAGATTGTGAGCCCGCCGGGGCGTTCCAACAGGTCGTGGGCACCGCTGTCGTCAATCCAGCGCGTGTTCAGCAGGTCCAGCGGCAGGGGTTCCCCAAGAAGTGGGCGGGGGTCTGCGTCGGCCGTGTGGGCGGGATGAGCGTTCATGCGGTGTGCCCTTTCGTGTTCGGGGACCATGCCATCACACAGCCGAACCTTGCACCTGTAAAGAGAGTTTTAAGGGTTGACACTCGATCGTGCAACCGTTAACTTAAAGTTGACCGGTTAGGTGAGCGGAGTGGCTCACGCTCCGGTCAGATGCATCCACTTCGTGTAAGGAACCTCATGACTACCTCTCTGTCCTCTGCCACCCTCAAGACGGGCCACATCGGCCTGAGCGTCACCGACCTCGACCGATCGCTTCCGTTCTACGCCCGGGTCTTCGGCTTCGAGACCCTTGCCGAGGGCAAGGAGGACAGCCGCCGATGGGCGTTCCTCGGCCGCGGCGAGGAGATCGTTGTGACGCTGTGGCAGCAGAGCGAGGACGGCTTCGCCACCGGAACCGCCGGCCTTCACCACCTCTCCTTCCAGGTAGACACTCTCGAGGAGATCGCCGCGACCGAGGCGGTACTGCGAGAGCTGAACACGGACTTCGTCTATGACGGCGTCGCAGCACACGCCGAGGGCGCCACCTCGGGCGGCATCTTCTTCCGCGACCCCGACGGCATTCGCCTGGAGCTCTACGTGCCCACCGGCGCGGAAGGTGCACCCGCACCGGCCGGTCAGGAGCCGACCTGCGGCTTCTTCTAGAGGCCATCACGCCGGGAGGCTCCAGCCTGCACCGAGTCGCCGGGTGTGGGCCTCCCGGCGCACCGAGACCACCTACATATGAGCGAGCACCGACTCCCAGTACGCACCCTCGCGCGGGTCCGCGGGATCTTCCCGCACGGGTCGACGACGGGCCGGCAGCACGTAATACGCCGACATCGGGAGGAGCAGACATGGAGCCGTATCACCGCGGCGAACTAGCTGTGCAGAACAGAGCCGGCCTTCGAGAGATGGCCAAGGCTGTCTCCGCCGCAATCATGACCGAGATCCCGCACGCGGCCCAGGCCTTCCTGGCCGAGCAGCCTGTGCTCTTCATCGGCGCAGCCAACAGACGAGGGGAAGTCTGGTCGTCTCTCCTGACGGGAGATCCCGGATTCATCACCGTCAGCGGCCCCTCCTCTGTGAGCGTCGCCGCCACACTCTCAGACAGCGACCCCCTGTACCGCACACTCGCCGAACCGGCCCGCCTCGGCATGATCGCCATAGAACCCGGCACGCGGCGGCGCATGCGCATGAACGGCACAGCGCGCCCCGCCCGGGACGGCCTGGAGATCGAGCTCGAGCAGATCTACGCCAATTGCCCCAAGTACATTCAGAAAAGGGTGCCGCACTGGCAGTCGGCCACCCCCGACGATCCACTCGAAGGCAGCGGGCTCACCCCCGAGGACATCACCCTCGTCCACAGCACGGACACCTTCTTCATCGCCTCAGCAGACACGGTCGGCAACGCCGACGCCTCCCACCGCGGCGGCAACCCAGGCTTCCTCAAAGCCCTGGGACCCAATCACCTGCGTTGGCCCGACTACGTCGGCAACTCGATGTTCAACACCTTGGGTAACCTCGAAGTCAATCCCCGTGCAGGGCTGCTGATCCCCGACTGGACCACAGGAACCCTCCTGCACCTCACCGGCACAGCATCCGTGGACTGGGACCCGGACCACGTGGCCGCTCTGCCAGGAGCACAGCGAGTCGTGGACTTCACCGTCGAAAAGCTTGTCCGCGTCGGCCACGCCTCTCCGCTGCGTTGGAGTGCGCCTCAATTCTCCCGCTTCAACCCCCCGACCGAGTGAAGGAACAAGCGCATGCCTGAGCGTCCCGTCACCAGCCTCGAAGTGATCGTCGACATGGGCCTGTGCGAGAGCCACGGACAGTGTGTCTTCGCCGCACCGCAGGTGTTTGCCTTCGACGAGGACGACGTCCTGGTCTACGAGCCGGCTCCTGACGTCTCCCAGTACGACAAGGTCGTCGCCGCCGCGGCAGCATGTCCCGTGCGTGCGATCCGCATCGAGCGCACCACCGAGGGCGGCGCACACCCGGAGGCCGCAACCGGCAATAACCCTGGGCCCACACGATGACCACGCAGCCGATGCGTATCGTCATCGTCGGTGCGTCGCTCGCCGGGCTGAACGCGGCGCGAGCCCTGCGCGAGTACGGACACGTCGGTCCCATCACTCTGATCGGCGAGGAACCCTACAGCCCCTACGACAGACCCCCCCTGTCGAAAGGATTCCTCACCTCTGACGCGAACCACTCGTCGCTGGCCCTGACGGATACGGCTGCTCTCGGACTGACGGAACTTTACGGTCGGCGAGCAGTCCACCTCGACCCCAGCGAGCGTACGGTGCACCTGGACGTTGGCCAGAGCGTCCCGTATGACGGTCTGGTCATCGCCACTGGCGTCGGGGCACTCCGCTGGCCATCCCCCCTCCCCGCCACGGGTGTCCACACCCTCCGCACCCTCGATGACGCCACAGCGCTGCGGCGAGACCTCGGCACGAGGCCGCGCCGCATCCTCGTCGTCGGCGGCGGATTCATCGGGACCGAAGCTGCGGCGACTGCCGCAGAGTTGGGGCACGACGTGACCCTCACCTTCCAGGGGCCCGCGCCACTGCACCGCGTCATAGGTGAGGACGCGGCATCGTTCCTCTCGGAACTCCACCGCACGGCAGGTGTCTCCCTCGTGCCGTTCGCCACGCTCACCGCGCTGCAGGGACGTCAGCGCGTCACCTCGGTCACCCTTAACGGGGCACGTCAGGTGAACGCAGATACCGTGGTCCTGGCGCTGGGGACCACACCCCATACCGACTGGCTCTCCACCTCGGGCCTGAGGCTGGACAGAGGCCTGGTCACCGACTCTCACGCACGCGTTGTGGGAACGAACGGTCGGCCGCATCTCAGCATCGTCGCCGCGGGTGATGTCACGCGCTTTCCTCATCCGCACGCTTCGGGCTTGGTGAACCTTGGGCACTGGAGCAACGCGGTGGAGCAGGCGCGGACCGCGGCTCACACGCTTCTCTACCCGCACGCTCCGGCGATCTACCGGCCCGTCGCGTCCTTCTGGTCGACTCAGTTCGGCGTCCGCTTCCGGGCAGTCGGTCTTCCGCGGGAGGCCGATGAAGCTGAGGCTCGGGAAGTGGACATCGAGCGGCGGCGGCTGAACGTCGCCTACTACCGCGACGGACGGCTCGTAGGAGCACTGACAGCAAACCGTGCGGCGGCCATCGCGCAGTACAGGGAACAGCTCGCCACGGCCCTGGAGTCCTCCGCCCGAGCACGAGCCGCGTGACCACAGAGCCTCCTTCCAACGGGGCGCCATCTGAGGAGATTCACATGTATGTCAGGCAACAGGAGCAATGATGAGGATCAAGGAGCTTTCGGAGCAGGTCGGCGTCTCCACAAGGCTCTTGCGCTACTACGAGGAGCAAGGTCTTCTCGCCCCACTTCGTGAGGAGAACGGTTACCGGTCCTACGACGAGGCGGCTGTGCAGAGGGTTGAGCAGATCCGCGGTCTGCTGGGAGCCGGGCTGACCACAGAGATCATCCGGGATGTTCTCCCGTGCTTGGCTGCCGCAGCGTGCTCTCAGTACGGCGACCCCGAATTCGTGAGCCGGATCACCGCGGAGCGGGACCGGCTGCGGGAACGCGTCACCGTCCTGACACAGCACCTCCAAGCCCTAGACAACTACCTGAGTGCCGTGGTCCAGGCTGCGCCCTCCTCTGACGCTGCCTGACGGTGTATGAAGTCCTCAAGCGCACCAGAACGTTGCCGGGTCCTCCAGATAGGGAAGATGGGGCCTTGGCCCAAGGCCGGGTAGTTAACGGATTTGCGCTGCTGGCAAGGGGTTTCGGCGTCGATTGCAACGTGGGCAACGGGATCGAAGTTGATCGGATAGTCCGCCAAGACTGCTGATCGCCGAGGCGTCCCGTTGCCCGCGCCGCTGGATCGGGTCATGGCTTCTGCGAGCGCCCGCTGGGCGCGCGGCGGGGTGGGTCGTTGGGTGAGGCATGGACCTCCATCCCTGCGGGACCTCCCGCAGGCAGCCGCCGACGGCCGCCTCTGCGCACTGCTCGCAGTCGTCGCGCCATTGCCCAGGCACCGGAAGTCGCCACTGACGGCACTCTGCTGCAGGTACGGGTTCTCATCGACACCCTCACCCCGTTCCTGGCCCTGTACCGGAGGCGGAGCATGCAGCCATCGGTGAGCGTCGGCCGTGTTGTTTCAACCTTGCTGTTCTACGCGCTTCCGGCGATGGCGGTGACGAGGGGGATCAGCTGGGAGAGGAGGGCGGTGGCTGCGGGGTGGGTTTCGATGGTGCGGGTGAGGAAGAGCCCGGCGGCTTGGAGGCGGCGCAGGAAGGTTTGGGGGTCGGCGGGTCCGGGGGCGGTGAAGGCGTCGTCGACGTGGGCGAGGGCGGTGGAGACGGCTTGCCGTACCGCGGGGTCGTGGTGCTGGGGGAGTGCTTGGCGGATGGCGGCGACGTGGTCGCGGATGGCCTGGGCCGCTTCGTCGTTGATGCGGATGGTCTGGTTGGTCTGCTGGACGTGGTAGCCGCCCGCGATGGGGCCGTGCTGGGTGCCGCCGGAGATGCTGACGCCGATGATGCCGTGCTCGTCCGGTGTGGCCATGGGTGTCCTCTCGTAGCAGGGTGCTTGCAGCGCAGCAGGTCAGGCGGGCGGCAGGCCGGGGGATGCGGTACCGGCCTGCGGGCTGGAGGGGGTGCTGGGCTGGACGGTCGTCTGGTTGGTCTGGGCCACGGTGTGGCCGCCGGCGATGGAGCCGCTCTGCACGCCGCCGTTGATGATCACGCCAGTGTTGAAGACCTGGCTGACGCGGGCGGTGAACTCGTCGCTCTCCAGACCCTTGCGTTCCAGGAGGTCCTGGACGGATGAGATGAGGCGGTGCTCGACGGCTTTGACGTACCGCTCGATGTCCAGGCGCTGGAAGATGTTCTGCGGGCTTGGCTGTGCGACCTGCTCGCGCAGCGAGTTGATGTGCAGGGGAGGCGCGGGCACGTCCCAGCCTTCGGCCTGGGCCGCGCTGCGCTCTGCGGGCTCCGGCTCTTTCCCCCACATCAGGCGGAACCGGCGTGCGAGCTGCCACGCGTGGCGTGGCACGGCGAGCAGGATGTCGCGTGGGATGGCGCACAGCGCGCTGAGCACGCCGGCGTCGATAGTGCGGATCGACCAGCGGTACTTGTTCTGTACCGGGAGGAGGACCCGCACGGAGACCTCCAGGTACAGGATGTCGCCGTGCGTGGTGGCCCGCACGAAGGTGGTAGTGCTGAGGTCCTCCTCCCAACTGCCGACGCGGATGCCGAGCATGTGCCGGGCTTCCTCGTCCTCGTCGGCAAGGACGTCCCCGGGCGGCCGTTTGCCGATCAGCGCCGGGTGGCCCTGGGGTGCGAAGACGTAGTCCCGCATCGTGAGCTGCTGCAGGCGGGCGCCGGCTCTGGCCTCTCCGGCCCGGAACCGTTGCATGCCTTCACGGATGGCATCGATGACCTCGCTGTGGCTGAGCAGCGGTCCGCTGTCTTCGGGCGGCTTGACCAGCCGCAGACGCCCGGCCCCGGCATCCGGCGGTGCGGGGGGCTTCTGCCGCCGCAGCTGTGTGGCGAACGACCACGGCGGAAACTGCTCCAGCTCGTCGCCGGCACCGTAGAAGGCGTCGTCGGCGTACTCGACGTGGGTGACCTGCTCCAGCTGCGACAATCGGCGCAAGCCCCGGGCGGTGGACGTCTCGATCACGCCCCACAACCCCCGGGTCTCCGGTGGGCCGAGCCGCTTCGCGGTGCGAATCTCCTGCCAGCGCCGCCGGCGCACCCTGCGCTCGGCAGCCGCCACCACGCCCCACCCGGCTGGCAGCCCCACGAGCACCCACGTGCCGGCCGCCTGAGCGGCAACGGCCGGAGCCGACCACGCAGCAAGCCACGGCACCTGCCCACCCAGCCCGGACCATGCCGCGTAGACCAGCAACGCCGCATAGACGACAAGGGACAAGGCCACGATCACCGTCAGGGCCGGCACCGCCAACTGCCTCACACCCGACGGCTTCGGCACATGCAGGCGTAGCCGCTGCCGCCAGTAGCTCCGCAGGCACAGCGCCGTGCCAACGTAGACCACAAAGGCAGCTGACACCGGCTCCACCCACAACGCCACTGCCAGCACAGCCAGCGTCGCCAGTTCCCGCACCGCATCCAGCCGCTGCGCCCGGACGCAATGCCAGGCCACCGCTCCCGGATCCACCCCGTAAGCGGGCGGCAGGAAACGCTCGGTCGGCAGCGTCAGACGCTGCAGGATGCCGGCCCGGAACGACTCACGATGGTTGTAGGCGGCCGCGCACAGGAATCGGGTCACCCGGCTCACGCCGCTCCTAGACGGGTTCGTCCCTCCGACCGGCATGGCCGGATACGCTTCCAGGCTCTCTTCGGACAGCTCCCCACCCCTCACCCCCATGGCCACAGTGTCAGCCGCAGCCAGGCGGGAACCGTACCCGCGCCGGTGAGCCCCCTACACCTCCGCAGCCCAGGCCGTTACAAACAGCCCCCCTACTGATGCCATCCGCTGCCGGAGAACTTATGTCCCATGTGATGGCCACCACCGGCGGGCATGTCGATCTTGCCTTACTCACTGCAGTGGCACCCACTTCTGCCCCTCCACGAGCCCGCAGGGCTCGTCTCCCCGGGTCCGACCTGTCGGGGACCACGCTGGACCGCTGCCACCGCGGCTACAAAGCACTCATCAGGACCTCAGTAGCAGTGAAGACTCCGAGTGCACGCGGGGGCGTCAGTCGAGACCCAGGTGCGCGGCCACGTCCTTGTACAGCGCGGCTACCTCGGGTGGGGTTCCGTGGGGGTAGCGGGTAGCGAAGAGGGCGCCCACCCGCGGCTTGCTGGTGGTGTCCCTCTGGGCCTGGTCGAGGATCTGGGGGTCCAGGCGTCGCAGGTACGCCTCCAGTTCGCCGGACTTGCTGCGGTCGTCGCCGAACTGGTCGGCGAGGGTGAACACGCCTGCGGCTTTCCAGTAATCGGTCCAGGCGGTGAAGTCGTTTGCGTCGTCGGGAGGGTTGAGGGGGCGAAGCTGCTGCTTGGTTAGTTGTTTGGCGAGTGCGCTGGTGTTGCGGAGGGCTGGCCCGTCGGCGACGACTGCCCATGGGACACCGAAGGCGGATAGGTACTTGATGTAGCCGCCGAAGTTGTTCTGGCCTCCGACATCCAGCAGGGGGATGTTGGCCGCTTCCGGTCCCAGCTGGGTGTCGGTGTTCCACCATTGGCCCAGGGCGCCGGTCTCCGACGCGCCCTCGCAGAGGATTACCGCCCGGGCGAAAAGCAGGGCCCTGGTGTCAGCTGCGGCTAGGTTCTGGATCCAGCCAGCCAGGTCCGAGGCGGCCCTGGCCGGGGCGCGCCGGACAATGGTCGCTCCGTCCGGCCCGGGGGCTAGACGGACGATGCGCTTGAGATCGGCCTCCGTGACTACCGGGACCAGGTCCGCGCTGTGGGTGATCAGGAGGGCTTGTACGTCACGCAGGGCAGTTGTGGCGATGCGTCGCTGCATGGTCGGATGCAGTTGGACCGCCGGTTCGCTAGAACGATGACGCGGCCGGACCCACCTGCTGTCAGGGCCGCCAGCAAGACGACTTCCTGCAGTCCTGCTCCGCTGAACTCAGCACGGCGTTCACCACGGCCGGCGTCGATCACGACATCGATGGCCAGCCCGTCCGTCTCGGGGGATGCCTGGACTTCCAGGTGGGCCCCGGTGATGGTGTGAAAGATCTTCTGGGCTTTGCAAAAGCCCTCGCGTTGTTCACGCGTACCGTTCTTCAGTCTGTACAACTCGGCGGACACCTGGCTGCCGTCGCTCAGATCGAGCGCGCTCGCCAGTTCATTGAGGGAGAAGTTCCGGCGCGCGGGCAGGCGCCGATTGACGGTCACCGAGACGCCCGCGGCCCAGATCTTGCCGAGCACCGCGACGAAGGGTACGGAATGCTGCTCGGTCAGCTGCAGCGCTTGGGCAAGCGCGGTCATGGAGACGGGCCGAGGGCTGTACGCGTCGTTGAGCGTGGGCACGTTGAACATGACCGGCTGCTCAAGCCGGTCCAAGATGCGCGGGAAATCAACGAGTTCGGGCGGAGGGTCTTCGGTCACCTGCTCCATGGCGACGGTCTTCCAGCCCTGGGCTGCCCCGGGGCGGAGCTGCTCCGGCCAGGGGCCCTCCAACTGGATATGGAAGGGGTCCCCGCCGTAGATGAACTGCCAGGCGCAGGACCAGCCACTGCGTCTGTGTGAGTCGAAGTCCAACCGCAGTGTGCCTTGGAACAGTGCGGCCACTGAGTCCCCGGTGATGCGGGTTTCGGCGGCCTCCTCCACCTCGGCAGTGCTGGGGCCCATCCCGTCGTACTTCTTGCAGGCGACGCTGATGTACGAGGCCTTCACGAAGTCCGTGACCAGCTTCTGTTCCCATGGCTGGTCCATTTCGAAGGAGACCGTCAACGTGAAGGTGGGGGCCCCGTGGTGGCCGGCCTGCTCGTACAGGGAGAGCAGGTCGCGCTGCTTCGGCTCGAGGTGGCGATTCAGGACCGCGGATACAGCGCTAAGTACCTGGCACAGGTTCGACTTGCCCGCAGCGTTGGGGCCGGTGACCACGGTCAGGCCCTGGTCCAAGTCCAAGTCGAACTCGGCAAACGACAAGAAGCCTTGTGCCGTGATCCTGCTGATCCTCACTCTGTGCCCCCACCATTGGCTGCGCGCTCGCGATGATCCTTCCAGAATCCGCGGCGTTAGGATGCCGCCGCGTGGACCTCGGCCTGAGGCAGCCCATACCCCTGCGGGCGTGGTGCCAGTTCGAAACAGCATCACCGGACCGGACCATCAGGGGCGAGACAGGGGCGGTACCTAACGCCCCGGATTTGCTGGTTTGTGCCTTGTGGTTCGACCACCCCTTGTAGTGTTCGCCGGGAGATAAGGGGTGGATGTTGTATCTGGGGCGGGTCAGGGCTAAGGGTTTCAAGTCGTTGTTGAGTGCGGATGTTCCGCTGCGGCAGGGTGTCACGGTGGTGGTGGGGGAGAATAATGCCGGCAAGTCGAATCTCATCGATGCGCTCCGGCTGCTGACCGATCCGCTTGATGGGCGGCGCAGCAGATGGTGGGAGGCCGAGGACGTTCACCCGTGGGCCGAGGCCGGGGCAGAGCTCACTGCGGTCTACGGCGGCATGGAAGCTGCCGAGGCTGCCACACACCTGCAGGCGTTGGTGCCCGCAGCGGACGAGCCTGGCCTGCTGGGTGGCCACCGCGCCCGTTACACCGTTCAGTTTGCGCGCCCTGCCGCCGACACCCGGCCGCAGCGACCGGTGTGGTCAGCCGGCCGGCTCCTGGATGACCCGGAACCTGAGGCGCGCCGTACGATCCGGCATGTCTACCTGCCCCCCATGCGCAACGCCCAACAGGAACTGGCCTCAAGCGCCGGTAACCGGCTGCGATTGATCCTTGCCGCGGAATTGGGCGCCGAAGAGGCCATCAAGGAGTTCGAGAAGGAGCAGGCCGAGCACTTCCGTGGCCTGGAGCAGCACGACAAGATCGAGGCCACCCGTAAGCGCATCAACGATCCCCTCGCCTTGCTCACAGCCGGCGCGCACCCCCAGCACATGGGACTGTCGTTCGCCGACCCCACCCTGGTGTCGATCGCCCGGGCACTGCGCACGCGTATGGGCGATGAAGGCCTGGCGGTCGAGGACATCGCCCGCTCCGGCCTCGGTTACGCCAACCTGCTCTACATCGCCACCGTGCTGGCCGAACTTGAAGCGGCCCGCGGCGCCGACCTCACGCTGTTTCTGGTCGAGGAGCCCGAGGCCCATCTCCATCCCCAGCTGCAGAACCTGTTGCTTGACCATCTCAAGACCCAGGCCCTGCAATCACAGCAGGCGCGCCCGGAAGCCGAGGGAACCCCGCTCGGCCGGATCCAGGTCGTGATCACCACACACTCCCCGGTGCTGGCCGCGGCCACCACGGTCAAGGACCTGGTGGTCCTCAAACGATGTCGCACACCCAACCCGAAGCCAGCAGCACCAGCCACCGTGCCGGCGCAAGCGGATGCGGGAGTGCTCGCGCCCTCCAGTCCGCAAGCCGCGAACCAAGGTGACAGCGGCGTCCCGACGCCGCCTGCAGCCTTTGCGTTTACGACTGCTGCTGTACCGGTAGCAGCGATTCCCTTCGCCAAGCACGAACCGGCCAAGCTCGACCGCTACCTCGACATCACCAAGAGCGCCATGCTCTTCGGCACCCGGGTGGTCCTGGTGGAGGGCCTGGCCGAGGCCCTGCTGATGCCGGCCTTCGCCAACATCGTCCTGGGCGCCATCGCGGACGAGGCCGACCGCAGACGAGCCAAGGCCGTGTTCCGCGGAAGCTGCATCGTCGCCGTCGACGGAGTGGACTTCAAGCCCTACATGCGCGCGCTGCTCGCCGACGTGGACGGCGTCCGGATCGCCGATCGCGTCGTTCTCATCACTGACCAGGATCCCCGCAAGAGGAAAAGCGCCCAGGACTCCGACGACGACGAGTCCACCGAGGAGACCGCGGCCAGCGAGCCAGAGGCCGCCGATCCTGCGAGCGACGACGAGGCCCTCGAGGTCGGCTTCAACCGCGCGACCTACCTGGCACGACACCTGCAGGAGTGGGACGTGCCGTCCAGCGCCTTCCACATCGCGGAGAGCAAGCCGACCCTCGAACCGGAACTGATGCGGGCCGAGAACCACGACCTGCTCGCCGAGGTCTTCTTCGACCTCCGCCCCAGATCCCAGCACCACTGGAAGCCGGTACAGGACGCCACCACTCCACAAGAGCAGGCAGCTGCGTTCGGGAACCTGTTCACCTCCCAGATCAAGCTGCCGAAGGGCGACTACGCCTACCGCCTCGCCGAGCGCCTCAGCGAAAAGCCCGACGGCTTTGTGGTGCCCGACCACCTGGCCACAGCCATCCGCTGGATCGCAGGAGTGGACGAGAACGCCGCATGACCAACCTCGAGGCTCAGCGCAACCACGCCCTCCACCAACAGCAACAGGCCGTCCACGCCGCGGCCCCCGTCTTCGTCCGCGCGTGCCCGGGAGCAGGCAAAACCCGGATTCTAGTGGACCGCCACTGCCTCACCCCACCCGGCCCGCGACGCGCCGGCCGTGCCCTGATCTCCTTCACCAACGTCGCCGCCGACGAACTACGCGAGCGTTGCTCCGGCAACCGCCCCGACCTGACGTCCTTTCCCCACTACATCGGGACCTTCGACAGTTTCCTGTGGCGCTACCTGGTCCGTCCCTTCCTCCCGGCCACGCCGCCGTGGCAGCACGTGCTGTCCTGGGACCAGGTCCCCTCAGCCGTCGTCGGCTGGGGCAAGCGCAAGGTACCCTTGTCGGCCTTCAAGTTCACCTACGACCCTTCCACCCGGCAGACGCTCGTCACCTGGCCCAAACCGGACAAGTACCTCCACAACGCCGCCATGACGGCGGAGGACTTCATCGTCCAAGCGGAAAAGAAGCAGGAGTTCCTCTGGCAGACCCGCGGCTACATGACCGGTCACGAACTCCGCATCGCTGCACTCGACCACGTCAGAAACCCCGCCGTCACCGACCTGCTTCGCGAGCGCTTCTTCGAAATCGTCGTCGACGAGGCCCAGGACTGCTCCGCACTCGACCTCGCCATCCTCGGCCACCTGCACGGTGCCGACATCCCTCTGGTCATCGTCGCCGACACCGACCAGGGCATCTACGAGTGGAACGACGCCCGCCCGACGGACCTCCACACCCTCACCAGCGCCATCAACAACGACCTTGAACTGAACGGCAACTGGCGCAGCAGCCCACCCATCTGCGAACTTGCCGCAACCTTGCGCCCGGCCCCACGACAGACACCGGACCTGTGCGTGGGGGAGCACCACGCCCACACCACCCCAGTCCTCCTGCTGCCCTACGGCAGCAACCGCAAGAACCCCTCCGGGCTCCCTGACGCCCAAGCAGCCAGCGAGGCGTTCCTGGACAGGGCCGCGGAGGAGGGCATCGACGCCGCTGACTGCCTGGCCGTGGCCTACCGCAACAGCGCCATCCCCAAGGCCCGCTCCAAGCCTGCCCCTCACCTGCCCAAGGAACCGAGCACCATCGCCCTGGCCTGGTGTGCCGCTGTCTTCGCATCAGACGACGCGACCTCCACCGCCCGCGCCCACGCGCTGGCCATGGCAACCACATTTCTGAGCGCGTACTGGTATCCCGAAGCAGACGGCCCGGTCGCGGAAACCCTCGCCCAGCGCGACATCCCGGCCGGGCTGATGCGTAGGCGCGCGGGAATGCTGCTGTCTCAACTACCCCCGGTGGACACCTCGCCCGCCAGAATCTGGCGCAGCCAAGCACGAGCAGTACTGAAGGCCCAACTGCCCACTCCTGGCACCGAACTCGCCACCCCTACAGCTCCATACCTGGCCAATGCCGACCTGGACAAGCCCATCCGCTCCCTGATCGGCCTGCTGGACACACCCGACGACGAAGCGACGCCGACCACGATGCGCAGCTCCTCCGTCCATCAAGCCAAAGGCAGCGAAGCCGAAGCAGTCCTCATCCACCTTTCCCGCCCCCAGGACGTCACCGACCTCCTCGAAGCCTGGGCGAACCCGCTCCACCACACCCAAACCAACGAGATGCTCCGCGTCTACTACGTTGCCATCACCCGCGCCCGGAAACTGCTGACGATCGCCTACCCCTACTCCAAGCACGCCGAAGTGAGCTCTCATCTGGACGAATTGAAGATCACGTATCAGACCTTCGCTCCATGGGGGACTCGGCATACCTCGGCTTAGGCGGAGATTTGGTGACAGCTCTGGTGAAAACCTGCGGCGGCGACAGGGCAAGCCCACGATGATTAGCCGATGACTACGCCTGCTGAAGATCGACCGGGCCCGGGGCACCGGATCACACGGGTGACCCGTCGTGATCTCTTCGACTACATCAGAACCTCGGGCTTGGCCTGGCATGGGCGCTTGGACGAGATTGCCTTCCTCTCACGGTTGTACGACCTAGATGCCCTGCCGTCGGAGGACTACCGCTTCAGCACTGCCCGCGAGGATATCCAGCAACATCGTTACAGGAACCCTTACGACTGGTCTGAGGAGTGGGTACTTACCGATGCCCGCTTCGAGCTAGACGGGGGTCCCGACGAGAAGCTCCTGGGCTTCCTGTCGCAGATGGTGCACCCAGTGGTGCGCGCTACTCCAGAACACGCTGAGACTATGGTCTCCGCGTTCAACGAGATCCTTCGGCGTGATGGATGGGTTCTTGAGCCGCAGGGGAGCATGTCTGGACGCCCGGTCTATGCAGCCACGCTGCTGGGCGGCCTCCCCAACAGCGCGATCAGCCACGCGCATGCTGCAGCCACCCGCCTGGACGCGGAGTACATTGCGCAACAGGTCACGCGCATGGAAGCGGCGATCTCTGCGGAGCCCGAACTTGCGATCGGGACGGCAAAGGAGTTCATCGAAAGCATTTGCAAGACGATCCTCGATGAACAGCAGGAACCCCACGCCAAGAGCGACGACGTTCTAGTTTTGGTCCGCAAGACGACCAAGTGTCTGCATCTTCAACCAGGCCAGCTTGATGCCTCTGCCCCCGCAGCAGACACGCTCAAGCGAATGATGATGAACCTGGCTCAACTCGTTCAGGGCGCCGCCGAGCTGCGTAACGCCTACGGTACGGGGCACGGCAAATCCAAAGCACAGGCCAACCAACGCCTTACGTCGCGCCACGCTCGCCTGGCAGTTGGCGCAGCATCGACACTAGGCGTCTTCCTCTACGAGACACACGAAGAGGGTGGCGCCGACACCGCGGCCGGACCTGGCCTGTGACGTCACTCATCAACCGAGGAGGGAGGACTCACGCTAAACCCAGCGCATGCCGAGTGCGGTGAGCTCTGCGATCCGCTCAGGGGCGAGGCTGGCACGGCGGCCGCGTTGGTTGGCGATGAAGATGCCGAGGGTGTGATCGGTGCCGTCGACTTCCTCGACGTGGGATCGGGGAACGTTGAGGTGTCCCTCCCGTTCGGCGTATTGACGGGCGGCGGTGAGGTTGGCGGCCCAGATCTGCGCCCGGGTGCGCTTCGGCCTCGGCGCCCCTGAGCCTGGTGCCTGCTTGTCCTCAGATGTGGTGAAGCCGAGGATCTCGGTCAGGAGCCATTGCTGGACCGCGCTGAGGGTGCCCCATTGGGTTTGCTGGGCTTGGACCCAGCGGCCGATGTCTTCGCCTTGGATGATGAGCTGACCATCGTGATCGGGTAGTGCGCCGCCGGCGGTGCGGTAGGTGCGGGTGAGGTGGAAGCAGCGTTGCCACACCACCGGCCACGCGGGGCACCAGGCGGGATCGATCTCTTCCAGTGCCCGCCGCCGCTCCCGGTCCAGCCCCGCAGCCTTCCCAGCACCGGCTGTACTGCTGCTGCGGCGGGCTGCTGCGCGCTGGTTCTTCAGCCACTGCCCGAGGGGATAGCCCTGCCAGGTGGCGTCGGTGGGCGCGAGAAGGTGGCCGTGTTCGGCAGCCCAACCTCGTGCCGCGGCCAGGCCTTCGGTGAAGGCCACGTCGGCGTGGCTCCAGATCATGCCGAGCTCGTCGAGTTGCTGGACGCGTTCGGTGTCGAGGCGGCCGCGGGTGTGGGCCTGGCGCTGGGTGGCGATCCACACGCCTAGGGGGAAGCCGTCGGGTGTGCGGTGTCCGTAGGGGACGCGCAGGTCGCCGTGGTCGCTGTGGTAGGCGAGGGCGGCTTGCAGGCCGCGCCGCCAGAACTCGGTCTCCGGCTTCAGCACTCGCAGGCTGATGAACGCCGCCAGCTGTGCGGGGTCCCGCGGGGTGGAGAACGACAGCAGCCCACCTGCTGGCGCACTGACCGCTCCTACCGCGCCCTGTCCTCCACCGTCTGCGACCGCAGTCGGCTTCCGCCGGGATGCCGCCTGTGGGGTGGCCAGCTGTTCGACGGCCTCGGTGTCATGCGCGCGCAGCGCGGTCAGGACCTTGATGAGGCCTTCGTAGGAGCGGGAGGAGAGCATGTCGTCGGGTTCTTCGCCGGGGCTGAGGAAGACGGGTACGACCAGGGAGGCCGTCTTGCCTTCGCCTGGCTGCATGCGCAGGGCCCGGCCGACGACCTGGACGATGTCGACCGTGGACCCGAGCACGTCTGCGAAGACCACCGCATCGCAATTCTTGGTGTCCACGCCCTCACCGAGCACCCGCACCGAGGCCAGCACGCAGCGCTCCATCACCGCCCCCTCCGCGGTGGCACCTGCGGTGAACTCGCTCAGTACCTGACGCCGGTGAGCGGGCTTGTGCTCCCCATACAGCCACTGCGCCCAGACCGAGCCTGGCTCCGGGTACGCCTCGGGGTCGCTCTCCCACAGGGCTTTGGCTACGGCCGGCAGGCCGTTGGCGAAGGCCTCGGCTTCGCTTGTGCGGTAGTGAAAAGTCAGCAGGCGCCGCAGCCGGTGCTCGGCTCCGGTCTTGAGTACGGCGGTCTGCAGCGCGGCCAGGCGGGCTCCGCGGACGGTATCGGTGCGGGCGTCTTGGCCGATCAGCTGGGCTGCCTGCAGTTGCGGGTCGGCTGTCCCCGCCCAGTGATCATGCGCATGTGGTGGGCGTCTGAGCTGGGTTGATCAGATAGCTGGTTGGTGCTGGTGGGTCTGTCATCTGACTTTGTCGGCGAGTTACGAGAACGCCTGTAACTCAACCACGGGAACGCCCTCTTCCACTGAAGAGTGATGTTGCTGAGTTTCGAGAACACCCCGGTACTTGATTCGGGACCCTGATTGTGCTCTGCACGACGAGGGGGCCCGGGTGCTGCCGAACTCCAAGGTCGATCTGTACGCGGCGATCCGCCGTGATGCCAGGACTGGCATGTCGCTGCGGGCGCTCAAGCGGAAGTACGGTGTCGGCTACAAAACCGTGCAGAGGGCTCTGGTGTCGGCGGTGCCGGAGCCGCGGAAGAAGATGCGGCCGCGTGAAACGCGGCTGGACCCCTACAAGCCGGTGATCGACGCCATCCTCACGGTGGATCTGACCGCGCCGAGGAAGCAGCGGCACACAGTCAAACGGATCTACGACCGGCTGCTGGACGAGCACGACGCCGTCGACATCTCCTACCAGATGGTCCGCGGATACGTGGCTGTCCGCCGTGAGGAGATCCGCCTGCAGGCTGGCAAAGGAGTCGTGGACGCCTTCGTCCCGCAGACCCACAAGCCTGGGGCCGAGGCTGAAGTCGACTTCGGCGACGTCACGGTGAAGCTGGCCGGCGAGCTGGTGACCTGCTACTTGTTCGCGTTCCGGTTGTCGTACTCGGGCAAGGCCGTCCACCGCATCTTCGCCTCGGCGGGCCAGGAGGCGTTCTTCGAGGGCCACGTCCACGCTCTCAACGTGCTGGGCGGGGTGCCAACCGGAAAGGTCCGCTATGACAACCTTAGGGCCGCCGTCGCCCAGGTGTTGGGCCTCTCACGGCGTCGGGTGGAAGCCGAACGCTGGACTGCCTTCCGCTCGCACTACGGGCTGGAAGCCTTCTACTGCCAGCCCGGCATCGGAGGGGCCCACGAGAAGGGCGGAGTCGAGGGCCAGATCGGCTGGTTCCGCCGCAATCACCTGGTCCCCGTTCCCGAAGTCGAGACGCTCGCCGAGCTCAACGCGATGATCGACCGGTGGGACCAGGAGGACGACATCCGCCGCATCCGGTCCCGTCCCCGCACCATCGGCGAGTACTTCGCGGCCGAGCAGCCGCTGCTGGTGCCCCTGCCGGAGGAGCCGTTCGAGACGGGCCGGCTCTCCACCCCGCGGGTCGACCGCTACGGCCAGATCTGTGTCCGGATGAACCGCTACTCCGTGCCCGTCCGCCTGATTGGGCGGACTGTCCGCGTTATGCTGCACGCCTCTGAGCTGGTGGTTTACGACGGCCGCGAGGAAGTCGCCCGGCACGAACGGCTCATCGCCCGCGGCGCGACCCGCCTCGAACTCGACCACTACCTGGAGGCCCTGATCCGCAAACCGGGCGCCCTGCCTGGCGCCACCGCCCTCGACCAGGCCCGTGCCGCCGGCCGCTTCACCCCCATCCACGACGCCTGGTGGCAGGCTGCCGTGAAGTCCCACGGCGAACGCGAGGGCACCCGGGCCCTGATCGAAGTCCTTCTCCTCAGCCGTCACCTGCCCCACGAACACCTGATCACCGGCCTCGCCGCAGCACTGAAATCTGGGGCGTTGACCGCGGACGCCGTCGCCTTGGAGGCCCGCAAAGCGGCCGACGCCGAGCCCGAAGATCCGCCGCTGCCAGTCCTTCCAGGGAGCCGGCCCGGAATCGCTCCACTGCCCGCTGCCGTTCGGGCCCGTCTGCCGCCTGACAAACGCCCGCTGCCTTCCGTGGCCCACTACGACCAGCTTCTGCGGCTCCGCCGATCCGACCGCCCTACCCCTTGAGGAGAACGCCGTGTCCCTTCTCCGCCAGCGAGGACTCACCGAACAGGCCGCCACCACCGCCGTCGATCAGGCATGCAGGATGCTGCGGCTGCCCACCATCCGATCCCAGTTCCCCGAGCTCGCCGAGAAGGCCGAACGCGAGCAAATGTCCTACCTTGGCTTCCTCGCCGAGCTCCTCCTCGCAGAGTGCGACGACCGGGCACGCCGACGCTCCGAACGGCGTATCAAGGCCGCTGGGTTCCCCCGCGACAAGGCGCTCCGCAAGTTCGACTTCGACGCCAACCCCAACATCGACGCAGCCATGATCCACACCCTCGCCAAGTGCGAATGGATCAAAAAGGGTCTGCCGCTCTGCCTGATCGGTGACTCCGGCACCGGCAAGTCCCACCTGCTGATCGCTCTCGGCACCGAGGCCGCGATGGCCGGCTACCGGGTCAAGTACGTGCTGGCGACGAAACTGGTCAACGAGCTCGTCGAGGCTGCGGACGAGAAGCAGCTGACCAAGACCATCGCCCGCTACGGCCGCGTCGATCTTTTGTGCATCGACGAGCTCGGCTACATGGAACTCGACCGCCGCGGCGCCGAACTCCTCTTCCAGGTTCTGACCGAGCGGGAGGAGAAGAACAGCGTGGCGATCGCCTCGAACGAATCCTTCGGCGGCTGGACCAAGACGTTCACCGACCCCCGCCTCTGCGCGGCCATCGTCGACCGACTCACCTTCAACGGCACCATCATCGAGACCGGCACCGATTCCTACCGCCTCGCCACCACCCGTGCCCGCGCCGAGCAGCAGAGCATCAGCTGAGACCAGTTCCCCGGACGATTCTCAGCCGGGCTGAGGCGGATGCCCCCGGAGCAGGAAGAGTGGGCCTGCCGTTAGGCCGAACGGCAGGACTCGCAGACGTGGCTGTCGATCGCGGTCACCAGGTTGCGCCCCGCGGCTTGGACGGCGGCGTCCGCGTCACGAGCCAGCACGTCGGCCGTGCTCCTGCCGTCGAGCACGGCTCGGTGAGCTGCGTGCTGCACCGTGATCTGAGGAGGATTGGCGTGTTCCAGGATCGTCTGCAGCAACTCGATCACGCCCGACCGATTGGTGACGGAGTCGGTCACCGCGAGATCCCACAGAAACGGAACCGCCTCGACGGTCGCGTCGAAGACAGCCAGCTCGCCAAGCCACAGGCCAAGATCACTCAGTGCTGAAGCACTCGTCCGGGCGTCACCCCACGCCACCCGGGACAGCCGGCCCGGAACCTCTTCCGCTGATCCATACGCATGCGTCAACTCATGCCACCGAACACGGCTCATGCCCTTGAGTATCGTCCCCACCACGCACTCCAGTTCTACTGCTGCCCTGTGACGCCAAGCACCCCATTTCACCTCAGGGACCGAATCGACCGCGAGGCTGCCCCGGCACGCGGAAGAGGCGTTCTCAGAACTCACCAACATTCCAAGCACCACCGACGAGCTGACGGTCTCCAGACTCGGCTACAAGCGTTCCTCGTTCTCACCTACGTAGCCAGTCATCGGTGGCCGCTTGTGGTTGTAGACGGGTGCCGGGGGTTCTGACGTGGTGTTTTTTTGTTGTGTGTGATGGCCGTTCAGGTTTTTTGGTTGCTGGTCACTTTGGCTGGGTCGCTGGTAGGTGCTTGTTCGTGGGGTTGAGGCCGCTGGTGGTCAGGAGTGTGCGTTGGTCGGGGTGGAGCATGGGCCAGTTTGTGTGCTGGGTGGTCAGCCAGTGGCGTTGACTTGCTGACGGGCGCTGGTGTTCGGCCAGGGTGGAAAGGAGCCCGGTGTACATGTGCTGCCAGCTGATTCTCCAGGGTGGGTTCCACCAAGGGTCGAGTGCTGCGAGTGCGTGTGCGTGGGGCCAGGGCCGACCGGTGCGGCGGGTGTGGGCGTTGGCGCGTTTGCGTTGTTCGTACAGCCACCAGCCCAGGGGGAACCCGTCGTGTTCGGTGTCGTAGTGGGCGGTGCCGAGGCCGTCATGCGTTTGTGCGTAGGTGCGGGCGTAGGGCAGGCCGCCGTCGATGGATGACGAGACGGTGGTGGGGCGTGGGCGGCTGGTGCCGGCCCGGGGGCGGGTGCGTGTTTCCTGCTGCGGGCGGGCGGCGCGGGCGTCCTGGGCGGTGATACCGAGGCCGGTGAGGAGCTCACGCTGGCCCGGGTGGAGGTCGTCGTAGTTGATGCACTGGGTGAGCAGCCACCGGGTGGCGTCTGGGGGGAGTCCGGGGAAGCCTGATTGCGCGTTCAGAGCGTGCCCGCGCGTCTCGGTTCTGACGGCGTGGTAGGTGGTCTGCCATGGCAGACCCCAGGGAGGGTTCCAGCAGGGGTCGAGGGCGTTGAGTGCTTCGGCACGGCTGTGGGGGAGTGTGCCGTTAGCGGCTCGTTGGCGTTTGTCGGCGAGCCATGTCCCCAGCCGGTAGCCGTGGTGGCTCTCGGTCTTGGGTACGGCGAGGTGTCCGTGCTGGGCGGCGTAGGAGCGGGCGTGATCCAGGCCGGTGTCGAATTGCGCTTGCTGGGTGACGCGGCGGGGGCGTGCGGTGCGGGCGGTTTCGGCGGTGATGCCGAGTTGCGTGAGCCTGTGCTGCTGTCCGGGGTGGAGGCGTTGGTAGGCGGTGCACTGGGTGTAGAGCCATTGCCCGGTCCAGTCGGGGGTGCCGGGGAATCCTTGCTCGGGGAGGAGGGTGAGGCCGTTTTCGGCGAGTGTGCGGGCGGCGCGGTGGTTGATCTGCCAGTCCCCGTTCCACGGGGGGTTCCACCAGGGGTCGATGGCAGCCAGGAGCGGGTCGGCCGGGTAGGGCGCGGTGAACTTGTCGGCGTGGAGGTTGGCCTGGTGCCGCTGGCGGGCCAGCCAGCCTCCGACGGGGAAACCGTCCTGCCGGTCGGAGGGTGATGCGTTGAGGTCGCCGTGCTGGGCGGCGTAGGAGCGGGCGTAGTGGAGCCCGGTTTCCAGGGACGGCTTCTGGGCGGCGGGGTTGGGGCGTGCGGTAGCGGCGGTCTGCAAGGTCAGACCGAGGGCCGCGAGCTGTTTGCGCTGTTCCACGGCCAGGCCCCGGTAGCCGACACATTGGGTGTAGAGCCATTGACCGAGTTCGTCGTCGAAGGAGGTGAAGGCGTTTTCGGGGTCGAGGGTGTGACCGGATCGGACGAGGCCGCGCACCCTGTAGCAGGCCCGTTGCCAGTCGGAGGGCCAGGGTGGTGCCCACCACGGGTCCATCGCGTCGAGTTGTTGTGCGACAGCGAGGTCAAGAATGCCGCGTCTGGCCCGTACGCGGAGGTTGGCCAGCCATTGGCCGATCGGGAAGCCGGTGTGTGTATCGGCAGCGCTGGCGCACAGGTGCCCTTGCTGCTTCCAGTAGGCGCGTGCGTGGTCGAGGCCCTGGTCACGGGCTTCGGCGAGGTTGCGGTGGCGCGGCCGTGCGTGGCGGGCGGTTTCGGTGGTGAGGCCGATCTGGGCCAGCAGCTTGCGCTGCTGGGGGTGGAGGCTGTCGTAGGCCTGGCACTGCCGGTACAGCCAGGTGCCGAGATTCTCGCTGGTGCCGGGGAAGCCCTGCTCGGGTCGGAGGGTGGTCCCTGAGCCCAGCAGCTGTCGTGCGCGCAGGTAGATGCGCTGCCACAGGGTGCTCCACGGCGGGTTCCACCACGGGTCGAGGTCGGACAGAGCCTGGCTGCGCTCGGGGGAGAGCTGGGGGCCCGCGGCGCGCTGGTTGCCCAGCCACAGGCCAAGGAGGAACCCGTCCTTTTCGTGCTTGGAGGGGACGCAGAGGTGGCCGTGCTCGGCGGCGTAGGTGCGGGCGTGGCGCAGGCCGCGCGCGAACCCTTCGGCGGCAGCCTCGGTATCCGCTGCCGACAGTGGTTGCGGCTTCGGCGTCGGTTGGTTCCCGGGCCGGCTTTCGGTCAGGAGCCGGGAGACCGGTGCGGGCCGGTGGGGCGTGGAGACGTGCCACATGCTGCGTGTCTTCGGCTTTTGTCCGGCCTGGGTACGGATACAGGCGCGTACCCAGGCGTTGAGCGGGCCCGTGGTGAGGGCACCGAGGCGATCGGCGAGCCATGGCCGCTGAAGGCGCTGGGCCAGTTCACTGGGGAAGCCGGGGACGTCGGCCAGCGCGTGCGGCTGGTGAGTTCCGGCGTCAGCGAGCAACTGCGCCTGCACGCCCGGGTCGGCCAGGAGCGCGGTCAGGGTGACGGCTTCGGGGTAGGTCACCGCGTCCCGCGCCGCACCGCGCCATGCGGCGTCGGTGTTGTGGGTCATCTGCCGCAGCCGCTCGGGCCAGGCGGTTTCCTCCGGCCAGGGCTTGTCCCACCACGACGCCAGGACCGCTTGCGCCGTGGTGAAGGCCTCGGCGGTGTGCGGGTAGCGGCGCAGCAGGCGCACGTGACGGCGCTGAGCCGCCACGATCTGCGGCACATTCCGCAGGTCCAGCTGCCCGGGCACCGCTGTCGCTTCGTCAACGACGGGTGTTTCCAACATCCAGCATCGGTGCGTGGGGCAGACCCGGCCGTGCGGGAGGAGGTAGCGGCGCGCTGTCCCTGCTCCCTTTGTGGCGGTCGCGGTGCAGGCCCGGCATCCGGGGCCGGTCGGCGCGATCGTGTCGGCGGTGCGGATCCAGGCGGCCGGCCCACTCCCGGGCTTGCCTGTGGGCAGATCGGTGTCCCAGGTCGGCAGGGCGTGGCGTAGGTGTTCTTCGGGCACGCGGCAGAACGCGGCGAGCACTGCTCGGGCCTCGGTGTTGAAGATCACTTCGCTGTCGGGTCGCACTGTGTACAGGTTGGGGCGGCGCTTGGCGTCGATGAGCGCGCCGACGAGCTCTTTGGCGGTGAGCCGGTAGCGGGAGGCGACGCGGCCGACGAATGACAGCGTTACCTCGCCGCTCAAGGGCGCTACCCGCACCCCGCCCAACGGCAGACCGCGAGGCGAGCACCGGGACCGGTCCCGCGTCGGCGGCCACGTGCGCTCATCCCCGGCCGTATGCGCCCCCAGCATCTGCACGGTCTTTTTCACCCTCGCCTCCACCACCACGCCGCCTCCCTCCCCTTCACCTGCGCCGCCCTCAGGACACGGCGCTGCGGGTGCGCGGGGTGCGTCTGCGGGGCGGGCGGGACTGCTGTTCTGCGCGGATGTCGAGCTGGATGCCGGCCAGGAGCCGTTTGGTGATCTTCTCGCTGCCGTCGAGAAGCGCGGTCAGGGCCGCTTCACGGATGAGGTGGGACAGGCTTCCCATGACTCCGCCGGTGCGCTGATGGAGGTAGTCGGCGTGCCGGGCCAGGCTGCCCGGGGTGTGGTGGCGCAGGCGCAGGGCGTTTTCCATGTCGGTGACCAGGTCCAGCCAGACGGCGCGCTGCTCACTGGTGCCGCAGGACAGGGCGGTGTTGCGGACCAGGGTGAAGCGGCCGGCGAGCTGAGCGCCGCGCGGCCCGTTGAGCAGGGGGGATGCCTCAACGTCGACGCCGGCATAGACGAACGTCGCCGGGATCCTCTCGCCGAGGTGCTTCATCTGGTCGGAGGTCTCGGCGCCGGCGCGAGTGCGGGTGTCGAGCAGATGGACATCGTCGACGAGGACCAGCGCGGTGCCCAGCTGGCACAGCAGGTGGCAGACAGCATCGGTGATCTGCGCCTGATTCATCCGGACCGCGATGGGGATGCCGAGGAACCGGGCGAACTCCGAGACCAGCATCTTGGGCGTGGAGGCGGGCGGCACCGCCAGGAACACCACGGGCAACCGGTCGGTGCGGCCGGGGTGGCGGCGCTGCTCGGCGAGCTCGAAAGCGCGGCCCATCTCCAGCAGGGTGGTGGTCTTGCCGGTGGTGGGCGGCCCGGACACGATCAGCCCGCGGCGCGCGGTGCCCTGCTGGCGGCGGTTGAGCAGCATCAGCCGCCGCACCGACAGCGAGATGCGCTCCATCGCCGGGGTGGTCAGGACGACGAACCGGGAGTGGTAGTCCAGGCGTTCCTCAAGCGACCAGTCCTCGTCGGCGTCCGGCGGGGGCTGCAGCGGGGGAGTGCCGACGAACTGCTGCCAGCCCTCCCGTGTGGTCGGCGGCGCATACGCCGCCATCTGCTGCTCCTCGTCCGCGACGGGACCGGCATCGGCGACTGCTACCACTGGGCTGCCTCCTGAAAGGCGTCGTAGATCCGGGACGGGCGGGGGACGGCGGCCAGCCCCGGCGGCTGTCCGTGCCCGCTGGGAGTGCCCACGGCATCCTCTGGTGAGCCGAAAGGTTCGTCGTCCTCGTCCCAGCCGTCCTCGAACTCCTCGCCCGCGGCCTCGCCTTCCTCTCCATGTTTCTCATCGAGGCTCGTCGGGGTGAAAGCACCGACCAGGCCGTAGGACAGGGTCGGGGCCGTGAGCAGATCGGGCGGCTCCTGCTGATGCGGGGCGGGCCCGGCGAGGGATGCCGCGGCGCTGGCCCGCGCGGCGACGGTCCGCTCGCGGCGGGTGCCTTCACCGTTGCCGGCCCGCCGCAGAAGGCGGTCCAGGGCCTGGGCGAGCTGCTGCTCGTGCTCGTCACGGTCGGCGCGGCGCTCGACGGTCGCACGGATGTACCGCCAGGTGAAGTCGGTGAAGGGCAGGCTGACACGCTCCTTGTGGATCCACGGCACCTCCTGCCAGCCGCCAGGCAGCCGAACCCAGATCTGCTGGGGGTCATAAGGGTTGTGGTGGATCTCCCACATCCCGTCCCCGGCCGTCGACTTGAACCCGCGGTGCGGGTTGAGGACCTCGTGGTCGTAGGTGCGGTAGTCGAAGCGGATGCCGTAGTCGTTGATGCCCAGCCGCTTGATCGGAATGAGCTCCACGTAGTCGTCTTCGCTGAGCAACACCGGGACATAGCCGGTTACGCCGACCAGCGCGGCCCACATCTCGTTCGGCGACACCGCGAGCTTGGGGGCCAGCGGATGGCGCAGCGATGCGTGCCGGCGGTGCTGCCAGTCCGTGACCAGCCACTCGTCCAGCAGGTCCTGCACCTGGGGAAGCGTCCAGCACGCCTCGTCCTCGACATTGCTTCCGCGCTGGGTGACGTCGGAGCCGGTGTAGCCGGCAACGTACTGGGAGAAGCGGTGACCGATGGTGAGGAACGTCCTCTCGACGTTCCCCTTGGCCGGGCCGTTGGCCGGCGGCGCCGGCTGCACCGACACCCCCAGGCTCTGGCACGCCGCGGTGAACGAGGCGGAGATGAACACCCGGCCCTGGTCGACGACCACCGTCTCCGGCACGATCACCGGGCGGGCTGCCGCCCCCTCCACCCGTGCGTCCAGCGACACCAGCCGCTCGTAGGGGATGACCGAGCGCGACATCGCCAGAGCCTCTTCCCACCCCGGGCGCATCCGCATGGGCGTCACCATCTGCGCCAGCAGAACCGCCGCGTCCACCGACCCGGTGCCCGCCAGCCGCAGGACGGTCGCACAGATACTGCGCGTCGCCACGTCCAGCGCGATCGTCAACTCGGCCTTACCCACCACCCCGTCGGCCAGCACCACCATCACGTCCAAAGGAGTGCTGTCCAGCATCACCAGCTCACCGGGCCGCAGCGCCACTGTCGGGGTGAACGGCGGAGCCGGCCGTGAAGAATGACGGCGCCGCTGCGCCGCCGTCCCCAGCAGCCCCTGACGGTCCGCGAGAGCGTGCACCAGCCGGTTGAACGTCGAGGCCGGCGGCACCTTCACCACCCCCACACCGTGGACGTCCTCCAGAATCCAGCCGACGGTGCGCCGCAGCCGGCTCAGCGTCCCGGTCGACCGCTCCCGCTGCGCCTCAAGTGCCTGCTCGATCGCCGCTATCACCCGCTCGTCAGCGCGCCCCACCGGCGACCGCCGCCGGGCGGCCCGACCGTCCACCAGCCCCCACAGGCCCTGCTCCCGGTAGCGGGCCCGCATCCGCCGCACCGTCACCGCACTGGCCGGCTGCCCGGCCGCCGTCAGTTCGGCGGCCTTGGCCTCCTCCCGCTCCGCCATGGTGCGCAGGGCCGGATCGAACTCGGCCCGCGGTATCTGGTCCTGTCCCGGGACGGGGTATCCGGTCTCGACCTCACGCACGTGCCGCTCCCAGGCGTACGCACGCGTCCGCACCGGTTCCGGCAGCTCCTCCAGGAGGCCGAACGGCGGGACTTCGCGCCGCGGGGCGCCTACCACTTCGAAGTCGGGGTCGGCGAAGAGGAAGTTTGCCAGGACTGTGGCCACGGAGTTGTCCGCGTCGATCAGCTTTACGCACGACCCTTCCAGCATGACGACCGTCCACGTCCGCTGCGCGAAGCGCACTTGCACTCCGGGCTCCAGCACGGTGCCGTTCATCCCTGCCCCTCTCCTGGGGGACCGCCGTCACGGTCACTCGCTCGTGCAGCGGCAGGTCGAGGGGAGCCGACAAGTCGCCGTGCCACAGCGCATGGAAGACCACCGGGAAGACCTGGACCGGGTCGCCGACTTCTCGTACCCCCTCGATCAGCGGCCGCGGCTGCCGGAAGATCTCGGCCGCGCGCCCCGCCAGTTCACCGCCCTTGTAGCGGGGGTGCCGGTACCCCGCCAGCCAGCGCAGATTGGTTGCGAAAACCCGATCCGGAGGTCGCAGGACCTGGTACTGCCACCCCACCTGCGCGGCCGCGGCCTCCACCACCGCCGCTCGACGGGCCAGGCGCGGCGAGATGTCCCCGTGCCCGGCACAGTCCGCCAACAGACCCTTCCCATTGGCGAGCCGGGCCATCAGATGCGGTGCGTGCCGCACCCAGGCCCCCTCACGCTCACGCCAGGCGAGTTCCACTGGGCGGCACGCAATGGCCACCACGAGAGGATCATGGTCCAGCAGCATCACCTGGGTCCGCATGACACCGGATGCGTAATGCACCAGTCGGCCGTCGGTCGCCGACCACCACCAACCCGGCGCCATCCGCTTGCCGTGCCGCACCGGAAACCGCCGTACCGGGCCGCACTCCTCCAAGCAGACACCACGTGCGGCGTCCGGCCACGGCATCCGCTGCTCGTCTCCCGCGCAATCGACGAACCGAACCTCCACTTCGCCGATTCCAACCGATAACTCCCCGTCTGCCTCTGCATCTCCCGGTGTCGCGTCAGGCAGCCCGCTGGGGTGGCCGGATGTGCGAACCGGCTCGCGGACTGCGGCCAGCGGCGTCTTTTCGCATCCTTCGCCTGCCGGACCAGATGCCCGAGGACCGTCCTTCGCTCCGGCCTCCGCTTCTGCAGTCCGCGATGGAGGTGAGGGTAAGCAGGGGCCGCCGGATGCTGGCGGGCTGTGCGTGCCGATCATGCGCTCCAGTCAACCCTGTCGGTGCCGCGCGTGCGTCAGGAACCGGTCAACGGCACCTGTACGGGGCGGCGTTGACCTGGAGTCCAGGTGATGACCCCGCCCTGTGCGGTTGTCAGTGCAGACCCCTGCCCTGCGCACGCCGCCCACCCTGGCCGGGCGCGGGCACGCCGTCTGAACCCTTCGCAGCACCGCCGGCACCGCTGCGGCGCGCGGCCGCTGCCTGCTCGGCCAGGGTGCGCAGCTGGACACGGGCCGAGGCGGGGCGGTGGTCGGCGCGCAGCCCCACAGGTCCAGCCCGTACCCGTGGGGGTGCTGCTGTCCACGGCGGATGCGGGTGAACGCGCCCCCGTGGGGTCTCGGCCTTGGCCCAGGGTGGCGTGTTCAGCGTAGCGGTGGTCGGCGCGGGTGTTCCCCCGGCTGTCTGGCGGCTGGTCATTGGTACTGCCTCCGACGTGAGTTCGACAGGTCGGGCGGGACAGTGACAGGACTCGAGTGCTTGCGTCTCGTCCTAGCGGGCACGCTTCCTTCACCCCGTAGGGCCATAAGCCGGGACCCCAACCCGGACAGCAGCGGCCGGGAGGAAAGATTCCGGGGCATGACGAAGGCCCGGACGCCTGGTCCGGGCCCTGCGCTGTCGAAGTGCTCCAGCTGATCGAATGCCAGTAAGGGAGTCGGAGACCTTCCGTCAATTGTTCCGATGGGCTGTAGAAGCGGGGGCGGGACACCGAGGCTGGCGCGGCATCCGGCCTGCGAAGGGTGTGGCCCAGTGTTGCGCGCACGACGGGCACCCGTGGACCGGCCGGACGTTCGCCGCCGGACAGTACCTGGGATTAGCCGTCCGATTCGTTTTCGAGGCGGCCCGAGTGGTCGGGGCCGGGGTGGTCGACGCCGGGCACCATGGGGTTGTCGTAGTCGAACTCCACTTTGCCGAAGGAGTCGCTGGTGATAGGTGGGGGGTCGTTATCGGCGATGATCAGTTGCAGGCGTTCGCCGTACGCGTCGGCCAGAGTTCTGAAGCGGCTGTAGATCTCGGCCGCCCGTTGCCGGTCGGACTCGTTATTCCCGAAGGCTTTGCGTGGTGAATCGATCACGAGCAGCGACGGTACGAGAACGTCGGGGTGGTCGAGTCCGAAGGCGAGGAGGGTGAGGCTGTAGGCGAGGTTGACTGAGGTGGCGATGCCGCCGCCGGATGCCTGCAGGCTCTCAAAGGGCTGTCCGTTGACGACGGGCAGATAGGTGTCGCGGTCGATGACGGCCGTGTCAACCCAGGGCAGATTCCAGCCGGTGAGGAGTTGGCCGAACTCAGTGCTGAGGTCGCCGACCAGTGTCTGGCTGGCCTTGAGCTGCTCGGATTTTGCCTTGATAGCCTTGTTGACCCGGCTGCGTTCGGCCTTGATCGAGCGGATGTCCGCGTCGATGGTACGCACCCGTGCCCAGGACTCGCGCAGCTGGGTGATGGCATCGATGGTGGCCTTGAGCGAGGCGACGCGGGAGCTGGCCTCGGCAATGGCGTCGAAGCGGGGGGCGACCGCATCACGGGTTTGGGCGTCGAGCTGTCGGCGCAGGCTGGCGACGACAAAGCTGAGTTGCTGCGAGTGCTCCTGGACGGTCTGCAAGTGCGCCTCGTCGGACTGCTGGATGCGTTGTGCGTCTTCGAGCTGCTGTTGAAGGGCCGTGCGGGTCTCTTCGACCGCTGCTGGATCGACGTCGGCATCGGCGGGGTCGGGTTGCAGGCAGACGAGGCAGTGGCCATCCTCGACGGCCCGGGTCCCAAGGGACTGCATGCACCGCGGGCAGACGACGAATTCGAAGGGGGAGAGCTGGTCGATGGCTGTGGCTGAACGCGCGAGACGGGAGAGGTCGAGGTGCACCTGGGCGACGACGGCGTGCCGCGCCTCCACGAGGTCGGCAGCCGCCGAAACTTCCTCGTCGGCCTGCCTTGCGGCGCGGATAGCGTTCTGGAGCTCGTGCCGCAGCGCGGTGTCAGCGGCGGTCTCTTCTTCGAGTTCGGTGCGGAGACTGGCCAAGCCGGATTCGGCCCGCTCCAGGGTGTCGCGCAGTTGCATGAGTTCGGCCCGCAGTTCGTCGTCGCTGCGGGGGTCGGAGGCCGCCAGGAAGGCGCTGACGTTGTCGTGCTCGGCGGTTCTGGCCTTCAGTTTGTCCAAGAGCTGGCTCGTGATGCGCTTGAGTTCCATGAGTGCGCTGTCGGTGAGCCCGAACATCAGGCGGAAGAGCTCTCTGCGCTTGGTCTCAAACCAACTGTCCAGGTGGCCGACGACCTGACGGTCGATCTCGCGGGCCTGGAGGTAGACGTAGGCGTACAGGTCGTTGAAGGTGAGGTTCTGCGGCCTGGCTGCTCCCTCCCTCCGTGCAGCAATCTGTTCCCGCGGGAAGCCGAGAGCGTCCAGCAGATGGTCGGAGAGCGTCGTGAGGCCGTCGCCGGCCCGCAGAGGCAGGGATCGCTCCAGCGTCAGGGAGTGGGGATCTAGGAGATCCACGGTATCGGCGGCGTCTCCCTCGATGGCCCGCCCCCTCTCTGACAGCCTCGGCTGAGACACCCGGTTTATCGGGTTAGTCTGGATGGGCGAGACAGGAGATCCCTTCAGCATGGCCAGCACGACCCCGATACCCGCCGGTGACGATCCGGCGCCGAAGCCGAAGCGGCGGACGTTTTCCGCGGAGTACAAGCTGCGGATCGTTGCCGAGTACGACGCCGCCCCGGCCGGGGAGAAAGGCGCGATCCTGCGCCGTGAGCGGCTGTACCACTCGCACATCATCGAGTGGCGCCAGGCCCGCGAGGCCGGCGCCCTGGATGCCCTGGCCGACCGGCGGACCTCGGCGGTGCGGCCGAAGAAGGCGGCCGAGCAGGCCGAGCTGGAACGGCTGCGCAAGAAGGTCGCACGACTGGAGAAGGACCTGGCCCGCCGGGACGCGGCCCTGGAAGTCATGGGAAAAGCCAACGCGCTCTTGGAACTGCTCTCCGAGAGCGCGGACTGAAGCACGCCGCCGCGCCCCTGATCGACGAAGCGTTCACGGGTGTGCAGGGCCAGTTGGGGACCACAGCAGCCTGCCGGCTGACCGGGCGCTCACGCGCCACCCACTACCGTCACATCAACCCCAAGCCGAAGCCCGCACCGTCCCCAAGACCTACGCCCGCCTCGGCCCTCTCGCCGGCCGAACGGGCAGAGATCCTGGCGCTGTTGAACCGGCCGGAGTACGTAGACCTGCCGCCCGCGCAGGTCTGGGCGCGTGAGCTGGACGCGGGGAACTACTGGTGCTCGGAGCGGACGATGTACCGGATCCTGTCCGCCGCCGGGCAGAACGGCGAACGCCGCCGCCAGGCCACCCACCCGCCCAGGACGATCCCCGAGCTGACGGCGACCGGCCCCTCGCAGGTCTTCACCTGGGACATCACGAAGCTGCCCGGCCCGGACAAGGGCATCTGGTACCACGCCTACGTGATCATCGACATCTTCAGCCGCTACATCGTCGGCCACACCGTCGAGCGGGCCGAAACGGCTGAGCGGGCGGAGGAGTTGATCCGCGAGACGATCGAGCGCAACGGCATCGTGCCAGAGACCGTGCACGCAGACCGCGGCACCTCGATGACCAGCAAGAAGGTGTCCCAACTGCTGATCGACCTCGGCATCACCAGGAGCCACTCGCGCCCCAGGGTCAGCAACGACAACCCATACTCGGAAAGCCAGTTCAGGACCACGAAGTACACCGCCGACTACCCAGAACGGTTCGATTCGCTGGCCCATGCCCGGGAGTGGATGGACGCCTTCATCACCTACTACAACCACGACCACAGACACTCCGGGATCGGCCTGCACACCCCCGCCTCCGTCCACTTCGGCACTGCAGAGGAGGTCCGCGACCAGCGGGCCACCGCTCTCGCCGAGGCATACGAACGCCACCCCGAACGCTTCGCCCGCCGACCAAGACCACCCGAGATACCCGGCCAGGTCTGGATCAACGACCCGGCGAAACGAAGGCAACCCGAACCACAAGGTTCATAGCACCGCGAACGTCTCATTTGACTTGACAACTACCGGCCTGAGGACCACATGTTCACCGCCGGCCACGACCTCGGCTTGGACGGACAGCACGTTCTCGCGGACCGCCGGAGTGAGCATGGCGCTGCCACCAAGGGCATGTTTGAAGAGCATCAGCAGGCTGGACTTGCCAGTGCCGATGGGGCCCGTGATGACAGTGGCAGGCCGGTTGAAGCGGTAGGTCTGTTCCGCCGTGGCGGTCGTGACGGTCAGGGAGATGACGCGCAGGTTGACGGCCATGTCAGATCTCCGTCCGCCATGGCCGGTCGACGGCGTCGGGCAAGCGGTCGTAGATGAGATTCTTCAAGGAAGATCCTGACTTGTTGAATTGCCGCTTGAGCAACCTGATCCGGTTGTCGACCACAGCCCACTCCGGTGTTGCGGCAAGACTGGCCGCAGCGGCTGCGCCCTGCGGTGTGGCACGGAATTCGGCTCGAGCGCTGTCGCCGTAGGTGATCAGGCCGCGGGCGGCGAGCGAGCCGAGGATGCTGTAGTAGCGATGGTCCCAGGGCCCATACTTGTAGCGGGTCATGCGGCTCTCGACCGCGTGGCGCTCAGGCGGTGTGGGGGCCGTTCCTGCCGGCCATGACGCCTCGCCAGCGGGCAGGAGACGTTCCAGCATCACCGGATAGCGCAGCAGAAAGTCGAGTTTGGCGAGTTTCGTCAGACCTGCGAGCCCGTTCTTGGGCGTGGTGAACTGCGCGATGAGCAAAAGGATACGCGCCTCGTGGTAGTGGACCTCGCGCTGCTCGGCTTGCCTGCGCTTGGTCCGCATGCGCGCTGCTGCTGTCTCGAAATCGGCGCTGTGGGTCATGAGGCTTCCTCGTCCGCGTTAAACGTCTCGGAGAAGAAGAAGAGACAGTCGTCGCACAATTGGTAGGCCAGCCCTCGCAGGTGCTGGTTGTTGAGCTGAAAGGGCGGTAGCGAGGGCAGAGTGTCGACCCTCAGCCGCTCAGCCAGCAGGTCGTTCATTTTGTTGCCGAACTCGCTGCCCTCGGGTACCTGCGCACGGGCATGGCGCCGGCACTCGAAGACAATCTCCAGGATGTCCGTGGACAGGTTCAGCAGGTCCGTTTCGTCCCCCGCCAGGCCGGAGCGCCGCTCGGACCAGGTCGTGTACCACGCGGACCGGAGCCTCTCGGCGAAGGCCGCTTCGTCGGAGGGCACCAGACCCCGGCGTAGTTTGCGGTGGAGCTTGGTGCCTCCCGGTGCCACAACGGGCGCCTTGCCGCGGGGGAACGTGGGCAGCTGCACCGTCGTGTACGCGATCTCCTGACGGAGGATTTCGCGGGTGATTCTGCGCCTGCCAACGCGCTGCTGCATCTGAGTGCTGTGGCGGACACGCCCCGGGTCGGCGATGTACACGGCGAGCTGGGTGCGGTCGCTCTCGTCGCGGTTGGCGCGCTCGATCCGCTCCACAATGCCCCGATAGGTGGCCTCAAGGTCAACATGGGCCAGCTGCAGTTGCTTGACCGCAGGCACCAGAAGCCGCTGGATATTGACGTCAGTGATGTTCTCGCGCTGGGGTGGCTTGCAGGAGATCTCCAGGACCGCGAGAAAACGAACAACCTTGTCGACGAAGCCAGCGGGTATCCGAATGTCCGCGATCCTGCACTCGGGAGTCTTCGGCACGTTGGGGTAGGGCTGCTTCCAGCGGACTTTGAGCATCTGGCGTGCGACTGCCTCCGCCATGGCGGTCAAGCCAGTCGTAAGTTCTGGCTCCGGGCCGCACATCCGAGCCAGCACGCCAGCATTGCCCTTGCCCGGCTTCAGAGCCGCGTTCGTCGCCAGTCTGAGATGGACATTGTCCGCACACTCACACGCGCACCACCGGTCGAAGAGATGGGTCAGGCCGCCGCTCTTGCACAGTTCGGTGAGCGTCCACGGCCCTTGGGTCCCTTCGCGATGCTTGACGGAGACCAGTTCTACTGACCCGTCGGTCCGCGCCACGACGAAGTCCTCATGCCACTCGCAGACGACGAAGTCGATGGCCTCCTGCGTGAGCATGGCCAGACAGTCCCGTGCGGCTACCTCGGCCTGATACCGGTATCGGCCCAGTGTGTCCGAGCCGCTGTCTTCCTCCGGAGCCAGTTCGAAGAGCGCGTGCGCTGAGCCGTCTGCTTCAGGTGGCGCTCCGATGCCCTCGGGCCCAAAGCCCACACCCGCCGCATCGTCCATTGACGCCCCCGCCCCGGCCCTGTTGAGAGCACGCCCCCCGCTCCGTTGCGACGGCAGGGCTTTGAAGATCTCTACCGGTATCACACTCCAGCACGAGCGCGTAACCATGCGTCGTGGTCTGGCTCGGCGAAGAACCTGGGACCGTCCGCTGCCACGGGGCGCCGCCGTCCGAGCAGATAGCCAGCCATGCGACGACCGCGGCGACGACGACGATCATCACGTCCAGCGCATCCCGATCGCGGACAGCAGCTCCATCCGTTCTGGGGTCAGCGTCGCGGCTCTGCTGCGTTGATTCCCGATCCAGGCCCCCAGCTTGTGCTCTCGCTCCTCCTGGCCCTCGCCGCCGACGATCCGCTCGACCCACTTCCTGGGGACCTGAAGGTGCCCCTCACGCTCGTAGAACTGCTTGGCGGCCTCGTAGTTCATCGCCCACTTGTCGGCCTGCGTACGGCGCGGCGGCGGCTTCTCGTCCTCGCTGGCGGGCTCGATCCCGAGGACCTGCTCGCACATCCACTGCTGCACGGCCGTGAGCTGGTCCCAGCCGAGCCGCACCGACTGCGCCCACCGCCCGAGGTCCTCGCCCTGGCGCACGACGTCGCCCGTCTCGGTGGGCAGCGCCTCACCGGCGTCCAGGTGCATCCGCACGAGGTGGAAGCAGCGCTGCCAGGTCACCGGCCAGCTCGGGCACCAGGACGCGTCGATCTCCTCCAGCTGCTCGCGCCCCGCGGCAACCCCGCTCCCCTCGCCGAAGCCAGACGTCGCGACAGCCTCGACAAACGCACCCGCGTCCTGACCGCCATCACCGCTCTCGAAAAGGAAGGACAGCCGGTCACCTTCGCCGCCGTCGCCCGAACCGCCCGCGTCTCCGCCTGGCTCACCTACGCCCCCGGCGTGCGCGAGCACATCGAAGCCGCCCAGCTCCGCCAAGCCCGCCTCACCACCATCCCGGCCCAGCTAGGAAACCCGCCCACTTTCATCAGCCTGCGTGCGGAACTCGAACTCGCCCGCGAAGAGATCAAGGAGCTCCGCACGGAACGCGACCGGCTCCACGACGCCCTACGCCACCAGCTGGGCCGGCAGCTCGACGCTCTCCACACCCCCGACCTGGCGGCCAAGGCCGAGGAACTGGCGCGTCAAAACGTGCACCTCACCAGCCAGCTCCAACAGGCCTCAGCAGCGAGGACCGCGGCTGAGAAGCTGTTGTCTTTCCGTAGGTGATGGCTGCGTTTCCGCTGGTCAGGCATAGTATCGGCGGTTCGGCGGCAGGGATGGCGTGTCGTGTCGTCTCTTCGGTGGGGGTTTGGGATGCCGTCGGTGATGGGGCTGTTGGAGGAGCGGGAGCGTGCTGCTCGGCAGCGGGTGGAGGTTTTGCAGGCCGAGTTGCGGGAGGCGGAGGCCGCGTGGGAGCGGTTCGTGATCGCCCGTGAGACGGTCGGGCAGGTCCTGGCGGAACCAGGGGATCGCCGGCCGGCACCGGTGGCGGTGACCGAAGACCGGCCAGTGACGGTGGCGGGTGCGGTGCGCGGTTCGATGGTGCCGGTGTGGCTGGCAGGCCTGGAAGCCGCGGTGCTGGCGCCGGACTACCGCCGGATCATGGACATCCTGGCCGGCCGGGACGGAGAGGCGATGGACTGCCGGCAGCTCGCGGTGGCACTCGGTCTCCAGTCGGTGCCGGCGAAGGTCGAGGGGGTGCGGTCGAAGGCTAAGCGCCTGGTCACGCGGGGCTGGCTCACCGAAGCGCGGCCGGGGATGTTCAGTGTCCCCGTTTCGCGAGGCGGCGGCTCATGACCATGCTCATCGACCAGTGGATCATCGCCTCCGAACTGTCGGTGCGAGTCTCGTAGTCGCGGGTCAGGCGGCGGGTGCGCATCAGCCATGCGAACGTGCGTTCCACCAGCCACCTTTTGGGCAGCACGGTGAATCCGCTGGTGTCGTCGCTGCGTTTGACGACGGTCAGGGCGATCCGCAGGATGCTGCGGGCGAGGTCGACGAGCTGTCCGGTGTAGCCGCCGTCGGCCCACACTCGCGTGATCCGCCAGTGCCGCTGCCGCAGGCGGGCCAGCAGTGTCTGCCCGGCCTCGCGGTCGGTGACCGACGCCGCGGTGACGGTGACGGCCAGCAGCAGCCCGAGGGTGTCGACCACGATGTGCCGCTTGCGTCCGTTGATCTTTTTCCCCGCGTCGAAGCCACGCGTGGCGGCCGGCACCGAGGCTGCCCCTTTGACCGACTGGGCGTCGATGACGCCTGCGGTCGGCTCCGGATCCCGTCCTTCGGCACTGCGGAGACGGTCGCGGAGACGGTCGTGGAGTTCACCGATCAGGCCGTTGTCGCGCCAGCGCCGCCAGAACGCGTAGACGCGGTCCCAGGCGGGGAAGTCCGCGGGCATCGCCCGCCAGGTGATGCCGCCGGCGACCAGGTAGCGGATCGCGTCGATCATCTGCCGATGGCAATAGCCCTCCGGCTGTCCGCCCCTGCCTTCCAGCCAGCCCGGCACCGGCAGCAGGTCCCGCACCACCGCCCATTCGGCGTCCGTCAGGTCCGACGGGTAACGCCGGACACGGTGCGGACGATCGGCCGCGTTGCCGTACACGTGCGCGAGACAATCACACGACAGGGGAACCGAGTTGGACTCGGCATGCAGCAGCACGGAAGACTGCGGCACCAGGGCCTCCTGTTGCTCATGGACTTCGACACCCACGAGCTGTGCAGGAGGCCCTGCCTTCATGCCCGGCAAGCCGGAAGATCACCCGACCGGGAAGCCGCACTCGAACCCGTGCTCACCATGACCGGTAGAGCAACGGCTTCTGAGGCACGCATCTCGGCTCTGGAGGAAGACCTGGCCGCCACCCGTACCAGCCTCCGCAGAATGATCCGCGACGAAAACCTGAAATGACTCATCACGCCCAGCGCCTGCAGCTCACGTGCCGTTTGCGCCCGGCCTCCTACCGCTGTGGCCGGAGCCACTACGCCAGGCCCTGGCCGACCGGGATCCACCTGCTGGGGCTCGGGCGCGAATGCCGGGTCGCCTTGGTCGACTACGCTCAACCGTGCTCCTTCCGGCGGTGAGGGGCGGCTGCTGGGGAACGGTGGGGGAGCGGTGGGCGTGGTACGCAGCGATGTCACGCGGGACGACGGGACGTGGGTGGGCCTGTCCCTGGACGTACAGGACCGCCACCGGCCGGGACTGTGCGTGTTCGGTGCCGGGCAGCGGCTGCTGCTCTCCCAGCTGTCGCGGCCCGTGTTGCTCGCCGTTGTCGACGAACACCTCCAGGGCGTGGACTTCTGGCGCACTGACGAGTACCACTCCTTCATCCCGCCGCTGCGCGCGGACGCGGGGCGCGCCCTGGCGGGCAGCCCGGACCGGTGGGCTCACCGCTTCGCCCAGCACCTGATCGATTCGCCGGACAGCCCGTTGCACGAGGGCCGATGGCTGCTCTCGTGCGAAAGCCCGCTTCGGCGCTGGCGCCACGCCGACGCTTCGCATGCCGAGTACTGGAGCTCCATGCTCGTCGAGGGCCATCCGAACGGATACATCGACTGGTTCTTCCATAACCATTCGTGGGAGATCCTTCCCCTGCGGCCGATGCCTGATGCCGACGACAGCCGGGTCAAGGCGTACCGCAAGCAGGCCCGTGAAGGGACGCTCCCGCCCGTCCTGTTGTGGTGGGTCAGTGGCCTGGACTGCCATCTGATCTTGGACGGTCACGCGCGGCTCGCCGCGGCGATAGCCGAGTCCGTCGAGCCACCGCTGCTCCAGTTGCACCGCACGGCGCCGGGCGATGACCGCGCCGCGCGCATCAACGAGGCCGTGCAGTTCTACGAGAACGAACTCGCACGCTTCGCCGGACTCCGCGCCATCCACGGTCCCGCCGTCCCGGACGGCGCCGCCACCGCCGGCCCGCAGCTCGTCCGCCTCCTCCACGACCTGGACACCGCGGAACAGCCGACCTGGGCCTGGCCCCTGCCCGGCGGGGAGGATCAGTGGCGCCGCATCGCAAGCGAGGCGACAGCCAGCCAGGACTGGCCCGAGACCTGAAAAGTGCTTTTTCCCGGCTGTTTGATACCTCAGGTGACGAAGCCACTGGAGCGGTGATCGCGCGTGTGACTCGGGTCTAGGGTTTGCGGTTGCATGCGGGATTGTGCGTAGAAGCGGGGAGGGCGCAGGGAATGGCTACTGCGAGAACAGCACGGCTGCTGCTCAGCAATGGCGGTGAAGCCGCGCTGGAGCTGACCGTGGAGCCCTGGGCGGACACACACCGAATTCCCCCGAGGGGGACGTGGGTCGTGGTCACCCACTCGCCTGCGGCAGATGGCTCATGGTCCGGGACCTTGCGCGCGGACGAACCATTCCAGGTGGACCACCAGGCGGGGTCGGTCACGGTGTGGGTTAACGGCCACTGCTTCCACCTCGGCGACGCGGAGGGAACCGTGATCGACTCGGCCGACTGGCAGTGCCCTGCCCAGGGCTGTGCCTCCTGACGTGGTGCCCAGGAGCCCCACCCAGTTCGACGTGGATTCGCGGGTGAGCCGTCGGCTCATGAGGTTGACCATGGCCGCCTTGATCACGGCTTCGCAGCGGTGGGGGTGAGTCTCGTAGTCGGGCCAGGCGGCGGTGGTGCATGAGCCGGCCGAAGGTCCGCTCAACGACCCGGCGTCGCGGAACTGTGGAGCCCTTCTGGGCGGGTCGTGACGGGTGACCTCGCCGTCGATGTCGGCGCCGTGGTCGATGGCCCTGGTTCGGTAGCCGGTGTCGGCCCACGCCTTCGTAACGCCGGGTGGCCGGCGGCGATGTTGGAGAGCACCTCGGATGAGGCCGGCGTTGCCGGAGACACTGGCGGCGGTGACCAGCACGGTCGGGAGGATTGCCGAGGCGTCGACGCCGATATGGCGTTGCGATCTTCTTGTCCGCATCGATGCCCAGGCCGGCCGCGGGCACGGGGAGCCAGGTCCGGCCTGTCAGCTCGTCGACTACGCTCACCGGAGCTCCGAGCGTGAGGGGCGGCTGCGGGGGAACGGACGGGGGCATGGGCGTGGAGCCATTGCTGGCGGCGGTGCGCAGCCGGGACGCCGAAGCGGTTCACGCGCTGCTGGACGCGGGTGCAGACCCCGAGGTCACCGACGAGCACGGCACCCCGATCCTCTGCCTGGCGGTGGATACCGTCGCCGTGGAGGTCGTCGAAGCCCTGGTGATCTTGGCGCGGCTGGATCGTGTCGCTCCGGACGGCCGGACCGCGCTACTGCGGGCCGTCGACCGGGGTGCTTACGACATCGTGGAGATGCTGATCACTCAGGGCGCTGCGATGTGGCACACCGACCCCGATGGCCGTGACGCCCTGGCGCTGGCCTGGTACTGGCACGAGACGGGCGCCACGGAGGTGCTGCGCCGCAGGACAGGCCAACCGGCGCCGGCCGCCTGCAGGACCGTCGCGTCCGGCGAGGGGACGACCTGGGAAGAACTGTCCACGGGTGCCCTGACCGTCCGCACCGGACACAGCGCGATCCTCACCGCGCTGGAACCGCGGTACGGCATCACCGCTCCCTTCGGTGAACTGCTCGCCCGCGCCACCACCGAGCCGGACGTCGAGCACGGCGTGTGGTGGGCGACGACACACGAACTGCAGCACCGCCACGACCCCGCCATCTGGGAAGCAGCCGCGTCTTTGCGCACCCGGACGGACCCGCTGGAGCGGTACTTCGGTGCGGAAGTGCTGCGCCTGACCCACCTCTTCGACGACAGCGGCGAAGACCCATACGACGGGCCGTTGACCAGTCTGTTTCTGCCGTGGGTGGAGGAGGAGCCGGACCCGCGGGTGGTTCGGGCGCTCACCGCTGGGCTTGCCGAAGCCCGCGATCCGCGGGCCGAGCAGCGGCTGCCTGCTCTGACCAGGCATCCCGATGCCAGGGTCCGTCAGTGGGCGGTCGGCGGGCTGTACCGCGTTGTCACGGCAGGGGACCCGGATGCGCTCGCCGCCGTCGTAGAGTGCACCGCCGACGCCGAGGCGGCGGTCCGCCGGGTGGCGTGCACCGTCCTCGGCGCAGCGCCGCCACACGCGGCGGCCGCCTTTGACGTACTGGCCGCACGTCTCACCGACGCGGACGAGGGTGTCCGCGTCGAGGCCGCCGCTCGGCTCGCCCTGCGTGATGACCCGCGCGGCGACGACCTGCTTGAGGCCCTGGCCGCCCCGGACGAGGCCTCGCCGTACTACGGGCTCCTGTACGACGTGCACCGGCATCGCCTCCCGGGCCGCTAACCCGCGGCCCCCGGGCGCGGTTCACTGCTGTCACCAGCGCATGCCGAGGGCGTCGAGTTCGGCGCGTCGTTCCTCGGTGAGCTTGTCGGCGCGGCGGCGGGTGTTGTCGAGGAACTGGCCGAGCTTGACCTCGGTCACGGCCCCATCGGGCTCGGTGAGCTGTTCCACGTGCTTACGCGGGACCTGCAGGCTGTCCTCCCGGGCGTGGTACTGCTGGGCGGCGCGAAGGTTGATCGCCCATTTGTCGGCCTGAGTACGGCGTGCCGGGGGCTTCTCGTCGGGCTCTGCCGGGGTGAGGTGGAGCATGTTTTCCAGCATCCAGGCCTGTGCTGGCAGCAGCTGCTCCCAGCCCAAGCGCTGCGCCTGGACCCACGCGCCTAGGTCCTCGCCCTGCACGCTCACCTGTCCCGGCATGGTGGGGAGTGGCTGGCTATCCTCGATCAGCTTCCGGCACAGCCGATAGTTGCGTTGCCAGGCGACGGGCCAGGTCGGGCACCAGGATGGGTCGATGGCCTCGAGCGCGTCCCGGCGTTCCTCAGACAGCGCGCCGGTGGTGGAGCCGACGGGCAGCCCGGCCTCGCGCCGCTGCACGATGGTATCCGCGAGCCGTCCGGCGGTCCGCTGGTTCTTCGTCCAGACGCCCACGGGGTAGCCGTTCCAGACGGCCGTGGCGGGCGGCAGCAGGTGCCCGTGTTCGGCTGCCCACTCTGCCGCCGCTGACAGTCCTTCCTGGAAGGCGACGTCCCAGTGCGACCACACCATGCCCAGATCGTCCAATTCGGCGGCCCGCTTCGGATTCATCTGGCCCGCATGGAAAAACCTGCGCTGATCCGCGATCCACGTCCCCAGAGGAAAGCCTGCGGGGTCCCAGTGGCCTGGTGTGGTGAACGCATACGGCACGCGCAGATCCCCGTGTTCTTTCGCGTAGCGGGTGGCGGCTTGGATTCCGGCGCGCCAGTACGTGTTCTCTGGTCGGAGCACACGCAGGTTCATGAACTGCGCCAGAATCGCCGGATCACGCGGCGTGGAGAAGGACAAGAGTCCCTGTGCCGGACCCGACGGCCCACCCTCCCCACTTGCCCGGCCACTTACGGCGGTCTCAGCGGCCGACGGCTTGGCGGCGCGGCTGGGGGCTTGCTGTTCCGCGAGCTGCTCGATGGTCTCGGTGTCGTGTGAGCGCAGCGCGGCCAGCACCTTGGCCAGGCTGTTGTAGCCCTTGGAGGTGAGCATGGCGTCGGGGTCCTCGCCGGGGGCGAGGAAGACCGGCACGACCAGGCTGGCGACCTTGCCATCACCGGGCCGCATGCGTAGGGCGCGGCCGACGATCTGAAGGATGTCGACGGCAGATCCGCGTACATCGCCGAAGAACACACTGTCGCATCCCGGCGAGTCGACGCCCTCGCCGAGGACGCGAACGGAGCTCAGCATGCGCAGCCGCATCGGCACCAGGCCCCCATCGACCCCTTCGCCGACCGAGTCAGCGAACGTTGCCAGGGTCTCGCGACGGTGAGTGGGAGAGTGCTCCCCGCACAGCCAGTCCGCCCACACCCGGTCCGGCTCCGCATACGTGGCCGGGTCGTCCTCCCACAGCCGCCGGGCGACGGCCGGCACCCCGGCCGCCATCGCCTCCGCCTCACTGGTCCGGTAGTGAAACGTCAGCATCCTGCGCAGACCCCGCACAGCGGCGGTCTTCACCGCAGCTGTCTGCAACGCCGCAAGACGAGACCCCCGCACGTTGTCGGAGCGGGACTCCAGCCCGAGCAGCGCGGCCGCCTGCAACTGCGGGTCGGCAACGTCCACGCACACGACCTGATACGCCGCGACCAACCCCCGATCCCGCGCCTGCGACAGCGTCAGCTTGTACGCCACCGACCCGAACACCCCGTCCGGATCGTCTTCCATCGAAGCGACCAGCACCGGCCCCGAACCACCCCCACCCCCGGCATCCGGCGCCTCCCACACCCGCGGAGTCGCCGTCATATACAACCGTCGATCCGCAGGGATCCGCTCATTGTCATGCACCGCCGCCCCCGGCTTCCCAGCCCGACCACTGGTGCGGTGCGCCTCGTCCACGATGACCAGCGACCACGGGGCCAAACCGGCTGCGTGGGCTCGCTGCAGGGTGCCCATGCCGACCGAGGCATATGTGGCGAACACCGTGACGGTCTCCAACCCCCGCGTCCACGCCACCAACTCCTCCACGTCCGTGGTGCACGCGAACGGCGCCTCATCCGCCCGCAACGAGCAGATCCCGTAGAACACCCCTGCACGGCCGCCGGCCCGCCACGCAGCTGCCATCTGCACCAGCAGATCCAAGGTCGGCACCAACACCAGGACCCGCCCCGCCCGCAACTTCCGCGCGGTCAGCACCCCGATGAACGTCTTACCCGAACCAGTCGCAGCAATGACCTGCGCCCGCAGACCCCGCACAGGCATGTCCTGCCCCGGAGCCAATTCCAGAGCTGTGAAGTGTTACCACGGTGCTAGTGAAGTGGTGTCATCGCTGTGCCAGCATCAGGTTGCTGATGAGCCGCGTTGACCTGTGTCTATGGACCTGAGGTTCTGGCGTACAGAGGTGCCATACGCTGGCATAGGGCGGCATCGCGCCGTGGCATGCCGGTGACACTTCCATAGGCCCCTCAGCCGGGGTTGGTGGTGAGGGGCTCATCCAAGGCTCAGGCTGCATAGCGATTCAGCGGGGGGACATGGATCGACAGAGTAGGGCGGACGCGCTGGACATGGAGATGGCCACGCGCCTGATGCCCAGCGAAGCCGTGACTGCATTGGTTGAATGGTGGGCTCAGCACTCGGAGACCTACCGGGATGGGCCCGGAGCACATGCGGTCATCTACACGCCATCTCGCTGGGCCTCCATCACTCCATGGCCGGGCGGCCTTGTACCCACTTCTGACAGCACTGACTCACGCGTCAGCCGAGCAGAGGTCACCAGGATGGTCAGCGACGCACTGAACCGTGAGGCGTGGACGGAAGCATTGGTAGCCACGTTCGTCTGGGGCATGGGTAAGAGCGGAACTCCTCGCGGCAGCGGGCCCTACGTGCTGAGCCAGATCCTGAGATGCTCGAACCTGGACCAGGAACTCGCGACAGCGGTCAACAGCTTGCGCGAGCATGGCGCGGTCCCTGCCTACGCCCGGCTCCGTGGCACCGTCAGCGGCTTGGGCCCCTCCTTCTTCACTAAGTTCCTGTACTTCGTAGGCCAAGCGTTGCCGGTCATTCCCGGGCGACGCCCGCTCGGTAGTTGTCAAGTCAAATGAGACGTTCGCGGTGCTATGAACCTTGTGGTTCGGGTTGCCTTCGTTTCGCCGGGTCGTTGATCCAGACCTGGCCGGGTATCTCGGGTGGTCTTGGTCGGCGGGCGAAGCGTTCGGGGTGGCGTTCGTATGCCTCGGCGAGAGCGGTGGCCCGCTGGTCGCGGACCTCCTCTGCAGTGCCGAAGTGGACGGAGGCGGGGGTGTGCAGGCCGATCCCGGAGTGTCTGTGGTCGTGGTTGTAGTAGGTGATGAAGGCGTCCATCCACTCCCGGGCATGGGCCAGCGAATCGAACCGTTCTGGGTAGTCGGCGGTGTACTTCGTGGTCCTGAACTGGCTTTCCGAGTATGGGTTGTCGTTGCTGACCCTGGGGCGCGAGTGGCTCCTGGTGATGCCGAGGTCGATCAGCAGTTGGGACACCTTCTTGCTGGTCATCGAGGTGCCGCGGTCTGCGTGCACGGTCTCTGGCACGATGCCGTTGCGCTCGATCGTCTCGCGGATCAACTCCTCCGCCCGCTCAGCCGTTTCGGCCCGCTCGACGGTGTGGCCGACGATGTAGCGGCTGAAGATGTCGATGATCACGTAGGCGTGGTACCAGATGCCCTTGTCCGGGCCGGGCAGCTTCGTGATGTCCCAGGTGAAGACCTGCGAGGGGCCGGTCGCCGTCAGCTCGGGGATCGTCCTGGGCGGGTGGGTGGCCTGGCGGCGGCGTTCGCCGTTCTGCCCGGCGGCGGACAGGATCCGGTACATCGTCCGCTCCGAGCACCAGTAGTTCCCCGCGTCCAGCTCACGCGCCCAGACCTGCGCGGGCGGCAGGTCTACGTACTCCGGCCGGTTCAACAGCGCCAGGATCTCTGCCCGTTCGGCCGGCGAGAGGGCCGAGGCGGGCGTAGGTCTTGGGGACGGTGCGGGCTTCGGCTTGGGGTTGATGTGACGGTAGTGGGTGGCGCGTGAGCGCCCGGTCAGCCGGCAGGCTGCTGTGGTCCCCAACTGGCCCTGCACACCCGTGAACGCTTCGTCGATCAGGGGCGCGGCGGCGTGCTTCAGTCCGCGCTCTCGGAGAGCAGTTCCAAGAGCGCGTTGGCTTTTCCCATGACTTCCAGGGCCGCGTCCCGGCGGGCCAGGTCCTTCTCCAGTCGTGCGACCTTCTTGCGCAGCCGTTCCAGCTCGGCCTGCTCGGCCGCCTTCTTCGGCCGCACCGCCGAGGTCCGCCGGTCGGCCAGGGCATCCAGGGCGCCGGCCTCGCGGGCCTGGCGCCACTCGATGATGTGCGAGTGGTACAGCCGCTCACGGCGCAGGATCGCGCCTTTCTCCCCGGCCGGGGCGGCGTCGTACTCGGCAACGATCCGCAGCTTGTACTCCGCGGAAAACGTCCGCCGCTTCGGCTTCGGCGCCGGATCGTCACCGGCGGGTATCGGGGTCGTGCTGGCCATGCTGAAGGGATCTCCTGTCTCGCCCATCCAGACTAACCCGATAAACCGGGTGTCTCAGCCGAGGCTGTCAGAGAGGGGCTTATCCTTGATCGCACACTCGCCCGTTCCATGCGCCATCGCGCGGCTGCCGTTGGACGCGAGACGGGCCTGGATCCCGACGGGTCAGTGGCGGCCTGGTTGTGGACTGACGCCGGCTGGTCTGCGCATCGGTACGACGTCTATCTCTTCTTCATGCACGCCGTGTCTCGACAGTTGACTTCCTCTCCTGACTGGCCGTCCGGCGCAGCCCCCGACCTCGTGGAACTGGCATTGTTCAGTGGTTGCCTGCCCTCGTCCGGGTGAGTACGTAGACCGACAAGCCGGGCTCACTCACCGCGATCTTGAAGGGCGACCAGCGACACGAACTGCCGGAAGTCAGAACAAGTTCCGCACGGGATCGTGTGCACCGAAGTCTCGGGAGCTGGCTTCGACGATCAGTTGGCAGTAGCGCTCCTCGTGGGTGTCTGGATCTTCGGAGGTAGGGTTGGGACTGCCCCAGCGTGGCATCCCGGCCCCGTCGATGGTCGGCCTGGGCGTGGGGTTGAGCCAGAAGTCGCTCGTGATGACTCGAGTGGTTGCGTCGTCGCAGTCGAAGGCGAGTGCTTCGGGGCAGTCGGTTTTGCTGTCGCCGGCGCCGAGAAGCACGGTTGGGGACTGCAATGCTTCTGCGATGCGGCGGACCTTGCCGACTTCTGTGTCGTCCAGGCGTCGGCCGTGACGTTTGACTTCGGCGGGCATGATGGTGCCGTCAGCGAGGAGTAGCACGATGTCGGCCTCGCCGATCTGCTGGGTGCCTTGGTAGAACTCCACCCCGGGGTGGGCACCCACGATGTAGCCCGGCCTGTTACCCAAGGCAGCGATCAGCCAGCGCATGATCAGCGCGTGGTAGATAGAGTCGTCGCCGATTGACCGCCGCAGCGGCTCGGCCAGACGGTACCGGAGTGGTAGCGAGGTCAGTCCGAATGGGTCGGTGAGGACACGGCCGCAACGTGGGCAGCTGACTTCAGCTACATGCTCGACTGGGCGGTGGATGCTGCACTGGCAGTGATTGCACTCGAGCTTCACCACACGCTGGACGAGGCGTTGCTGCAGGGCCCAAGTCAACCAGGCGTTCGCCACTGACTTCTTCCGGCCAAATGCTTGGCTGAGCCCGCTGAGATCAAAGGTTCCGGAGGTTTCAGCGTCATGGCTGATGTTCACCTCCCGGAGTATCTCCTCGAACCGCTGCATTGCGGCTTCTGGATCCTGCTGCGCTTGGGCCACCTCCTGGGCTAGGCGGTCTGTCCGTTGCTTAAACCAGCTCATCGACGTACTGGCGGCAGTGTCGTAGAGGTGAGCCAGAAGGCCGCGGTGTGCCAACCAGCGGAGTCCTGCAGAACCGCCGGCAAGTTCAGTCAGCGCCATGGCATGCCGACCCGCTACAGACTCTCGTACTGTCAGGCCGTGCTCGTGGGCAGCTGCTTCCAGTAGCGTCCACGAGTGTGGCCAGACAACTTCACCAATGCCCGTGGATGAGGCCTTGATTATGGCGCCCCTGCCGCCGTAGCCGGGGTACCAGTTTTTGCTTCGCAGAGCAGTTACAGGCGGTATAGGGCGACGGTCGACCTCCACGGTGAGGCGTAGGGACTTGTCGCTGTCTGCCAGGGCGAGGACCTCTCGGTCATCGTCCAACAGTGTCGTTGCCAGCGCGACGCCGCCCGCGAAGGACAAGGTCGTTGTGGAACTACGGGCCAACGGGGCTGGTGCGGGCACCAGAACATCTGCGGGGACCAGCGGGAAGACACGCCGACCGGAGAACCTATCGCTTACGGCTTGCAGCTCTTCTTGCCCGAGGCTCGTGGAGGTGATGGCGATCATGGGCGACGTGCCGGTTACCCAAAAGGGCTGTCTGGTCACAGATGCGATGTTGGAGTGGAGTTCGTCTGCGTCAACTGAGCCGCTGGGGGTGCGGGGCACGGGTACCCCGATCGGCAGAACCGGCCGCCAGCCGTGCAGAGACCGCAAGTTCCACAGCAGGGCAGCGTCTGCGACGCTGCCGGGCTCGTACAGGACGTAGACGTTGTGTCCAAGGCCACGGACCCATGAGTCGGGTTCCCCCAGCCATCCGTCGATCGCATAGGAGGTTACGTCTGGGTGTCGTGCCGTCAGTTCTATCCGGCTTAGTGCCACCGGGCTGACCTGCTTGGATCGAGAGATGAGGTCGTCCACGCTGGTTTGAGGAGTCTGCCGTTGAAGGTCGACGACCTCGTCGAACTGCAGATCATCACGTGCCTTTGAACGCGCCAGAAGACTCTCAGACGGCCTTTGTGGCAGACGGCCCAGCATGATGGTGTAGGCCAGTTCCCATACGTCCGACTGATCTGCCTCGGTGACGACTACTGGGCGCAGTGTGTCCCGTGGGCGTGTTCCTGTCACAAGCAGGACGGGAAGCTCGTCGCCGTGGCTCAGGGTCGGAAGCCGAAGCCGTTCTGCGACATCAGCACGCACGCGCTCAAGTGCAGGCCGCCGCATGTCCGAGGCCCAGGTGGACAGGCCATCGAGTTCGCAATGCCGCAGAAGGTGGAGGTAGAGCTGGCTGATAGAGCCGTCCGGGGCAACGGGAACGAGAAGGTCACCTACACCGCCCCACACCTGGCACAGGTGCTCAACCAGCTCCCGTAGCCGGGGGTAGTCGTCATCCCACACGAGGCGGGCGTGCCGATAAGGCCGCAGGTGGCGACGGGCTAGAACGGTTCCAGACAGAGGCTCTCGCCTGAGAACGTTACACACACATACTCCTCATCAGCGGCCGAGCCCAGTATTGCTGCCCCACGGTTGCCAGCGCTGGTAGTGGACAACGTTTGCCGTGGGAGGCGAAGCCCCGCACGTGACCGACCAGGTCGGGAAGGTGACGCCAGCGTTTGACATGACGGTTGCAGCCGCTGGCCCCTTGACAGGGTCAGGATTCCGGGTCTGTCAGCGTGGTATTCCACAGCGCCCTATAAGCCTGCAGTTCCTCTTCAGACAGCTCCAGATCGCCCTGAACTGCAAACACGGTGGTGTCCCAGTCACGGTAACCGTCCGTACGGGGGGTCAGCAGCACACCCACCGACGTCAACTGCCTCATGTCAGCGCTCTCGCCGCGTTCGTGGTGGCGCAACTGCACCCAGGAGGAAAACGCCGCGCGTGTGTATTCAGTGAGCTTCGAACAGGCTGCGAATCCAAGCTGGTCGTGGTCAGGTCCTGCGGTGAATGTACGCATGCGCCAAACTGAACCGTTCCGGGTTCGGTAGAGATCTCAGATGTTGGTTGTGACCTGGGGTTTCGCGGTTGCGAGGTAGTGGTTGTTCTCGTATTCCACGGGCGGGAGGTGGCCGATCTCACCATGGAGTCGTCGATGGTTGTACCAGTCGACGTACTCGGCGGTGGCGAGTTCGACGTCGGACAGTGTCTTCCAGGGCCGTCGGGGCTTGATCAGTTCGGTCTTGAACAGGCCGATCGTGCTCTCCATCAGGGCGTTGTCGTAGGCGTCGCCGACCGATCCGATCGAGGCGGCGATGCCGACAGAGTCCAGGTGCTCGGCGAGCCGGAAACTCGTGTACTGCGACCCGGCGTCCGAGTGGTGAATCAACTTGCCTGGCTGGAGCGGGTGTTGCTCGCGGTCGCGTTGCCAGATCGCCATCTCCAGGGCGTCCAGCACGAAGATCGTTTCCTTCACGGTGGCCGCCGACCAGCCGACGATCCGGCGGGAGAAGGTGTCCACGACGAAGGCGACGTAGACGACACCGGCCCAGGTCTTCACGTGGGTGAAGTCCGCGACCCAGCAGCGGTTCGGGGCGCCGGCGACGAAGTCGCGATCCACCAGGTCAGGGGCCCGCTCGACCTGTCCGCCGGGCAGCGTGGTGATGACGCGTTTGCCGCGGACCGCTCCGGCGATGCCCAGCTCGCGCATCAGGCGTTCAACGGTGCAGCGGGCCACGTCATGGCCCTGCCGGTTCAGCTGGCGCCAGATCTTCCTCGCTCCGTAGACACGGTAGTTGGCCTCGAAGACCTCGCTGATCCGTTCCTTCAGCTCGGCGTCCCGCACGGTCCTGGCGGACGGCATGGTCCGGCGTTTGTGGTGGGCGTAGTAGGTGGAGGGGGCGATCTTGCAGTCGTGCTCGGTCAGCACGCGGCAGATCGGCTCGACACCGCCGAAGCGGTCCCGGTGCTCGTCGATGAACGCTACGAGCGTGTGTGTGGCCGGTCGAGCTCGGCGATGCTCCTATGTCAAGCCGCGAGCGGAACCGACAGGTCAGCGGGCACAAGGCCAGGGCGAGCAGCGGTTTCGTCGGCGAGCAGGGCCCGGAACACGCGGTCGGAGATGCGCCGCCGCAGCAGACGCACCGCCTCCTTAGGCGTCTTCCCGCGGGCTCGCTGCTTGGCGAAGTAGTCGGCACCTTCGCCACCTCGCCGGACCTGCGTGACCGCGATCATGTGCAGCGCGTGGTTGATGGACCGGTTCCCGCCCCGGTTGAGGCGGACGCGGACCTTGTTCGAAGACCAGACCGGGATGGGCGCGGTCCCGGTGAAGTGCGCGAACGCGTCCTTGGACTTGAACCGGGCGGCTCCGGCCGTCTCGCCGATGATGACGGCGGCGCTGATCACGCCGCACCCGGGGATGGCCAGCAGCGATGGCGCCAGGGTCTCCGCCAGCTTGCGCAGCCGTGCTTCGAGGGCGTTGATCTGCTCGGTCAGCCGGCGGCATTCGCCGATCAGGTCGCGTGCGATCTCGACGACCACCCCCTCGCGGCCTGCGAGTGCCGCAGCGAGCGCATCGAAGACGCACAGCCGTCGTAAGCCCCGTGAGGGAACGGGGAGTTCAGGGTCGATCTCGTGCAGGAACCAGCGCAGCTTGTTCGCCGCGGCGGTCCGGTTGCGCACAAGACAGCGACGGTGGTCGACGAGCAGCTTCACGTCTCGCGTCGGCCCGGCGAGACTGGCGCGGGGCAGGTCGGGCTCGCGCAGCGCGACCCGTGCCACCGCCTCGGCGTCGATCGGGTCGGACTTGCCGCGCTCCCGTGCCGAGCGACGGGTTCCGGCCATGAGCCGCGTGTGCACCCGCACCACGGCGTGGCCAGCGAGTAGCAGATCGGCTTCGAACCGGCGGGTCAGGTGGCGGCAGTCCTCAATGGCGAGCAGGACCTGGCCGAACTGGGCGATCCACTTGATTGCCTGGGCGTGACCGGCTGGGGTGGCGGGGACCGTGACCTCACTCGCTCTTCGCCCCAGCGGGTCGACCGCGACCAGCGTGTGCGTCTTCTTGTGGCCATCGATGCCGACAACGTGCACGGGAACCTCCGCACCGTGGTGGAGAGTGAAGGGACATCTCCACCACGGGGGCACGCCTCAATCGGGCTCGCGCGGCACGCTCCTATCAGGCCACTCCGTGGCGGAGACCTGGGCCGGCGGGGCGGCACATCGCCGACAAGCCACCATGACTGGGGCAGCAAAGAAACGAGCCAGCCCCGCCGGTGCCTGCCACTGTGTCACTACCCGTAGGCCCGTGTCCCCGACTCTGACATTGACGCGAAGAAAGACGCCGCGGCTTTGAGGATGTCGTTGGCCCGCTTCAGCTCGGCGTTCTCCTTCTTCAGCCGCTTCAGCTCGGCCGACTCCTCCGACGTCGTGCCCGGCCGGGTGCCGGTATCGATCTGGTCCTGCCGGACCCACTTGCGCAGCGTCTCGGTCGTGCCGATGCCGAGCTTCGCGGCGACCGCTTTCATCGCGGCCCACTCGGTGTCGTAGTCGGGCCGCACCTCGGCGACCATGCGCACCGCATGACGCCGCAGCTCAAGCGGGTACTGGGAAGGACGTGCCATGACTCGATCCTCTCAAATGATCGAGTCCCTACCGAACCCGGAACGGTTCACCAGATGAGTCACTGCACCAGGTCATCACCAAAGAGATCGTCCGCCTCTGGCAACCGCGGATCCGCCGGCGCATCCACCAACAGGTCGTCGGCCAGCAACTCCCGGGCATGTGTGTCTATTTTCGCGCGTGGTTCGGCTTCGACGGAGCCACAGGATCGTCAGACGACGGACGCATGCGTCAGCTGGCCCATGACGTACCCACTTCCTATGCGGCCCGGCTCTTCGAGGCCCGCTACCGCGAAGCACATGAGAAGGAACTAAGGATCATCCTCGGCGACGCGATCGGAGAAGCCTATTTCCGTGTTTCCCCCGTCAACGGCATGAGTGTGGTGCGACTCACCGACATCCAATACCTCGAGTTCTCCTACTAATTCGTACTCGGCCGATCATATGACCACTACCTCCCGAGCCGCTGATGCGGACACGGACCGGGGCGACCACCGACGCGAGTTCCTCGTCCAGCTTCCCCAGGGCACCCGGACACACCGGGCCGTTCTGAGGACCTGCACAACGGCAGCACTGTCGGTAGTCAGGCCACAAGGCATCTCTGCGCTTCCACCCCACGTCAAGCAGGCGTCGGGCCGCGACATCATCGGTCGACGCCCGTTCGCAGGCAACCCTCGCCTCGCCGTACAACGCGCGGTTGACCTCGCTCCGGTCGGTCGGAGCAAGCAGGGCCGCGGACTCGTCCGCAGCCGGTATGGCATGGGAGGCATTGGCGCTTACGGAGAAGACATAAACCCAAAGCCCGGCCCGGTCGCCCAGTGCATCAAGCGCCTCACGAAGAAAGCCTGGCTGCCATGACACCTCCATGACCGCACCCCATTCGCGCTTGAGCAGGGGTTCATACGCCGAAGGATCGCGCCGGCCACCAGCGTCGCTCCGCTCCAGACCTCTCCGCTTGCACCGCGAGCCAAGCACGTCACCCGATGACCGCGCTCAATCGCCTGTCGCGACAGCTCCCGGCCCACCCACGCTGTTCCGCCCAGAACCAAGATCTCCATCCCGACACCCAAGCACCGCGAACACGAGTACCCAGACGGGTTCACCGACAGCAGACCGGAAAGCAGTGCCCACGCCTGCGGCAGGAGACGCGCCGCCTCCTGCCGCAGGCGCTAGCTGTCAGGCCGTTGCCGGGACGGGCTCTGCTGCTTCCGCCACATCGCCAGCGTCGGCGGCCGACGGGGTGAGGGGGGTGTAGAAGACGCTGCCCTGCCGGCGGGCACGCTCGGCCAGGCCCTTGGCTACCAGCGACTCCAAGGTATTGCGCACCACCGGGGCACTCGGCGTGGCACGATCGGGGTGCTGCTTGGCCAGGGCATCGACGAACTCACTGACCATGCGCGGTTCACTGCTCGCGGCCAGTATGTCTACGACCAGGCTGCGCAGCGTCGGCTCCGCGCTCGACGCTGAGCTGCCGGGCTTCGGCTTCCCGGCCGTCTTGGGGGCAGGGGTCTTCTTACCGGCCTTTCGGGCGGCCGCTGGCTCACCGGCCTGCTTCTTTCGCCCGCGCGGACGGGGCACCTGCTGGGCGGCGGGCGTCAGTTTCGGCTCTTCGACCTTGTCGGAAGACGCTTCACCTGCCGATTCTTCCTCCACGACCACGCTTGAGGCGCCGGCCACGGATCCTTGCAGTTGCGCCAGCCATGCCTGCTCCTGCTCGAGCTGGGCTAGTCGGCTCTGCAGTTCCGCCAGCTGCGTGCGGACCTTTTCCTGCTCGCTGGCGTTGTTGTCCAGGTCCTCTGCGAGACGCGTCGCATACCGGTCCTGAATGGTGTTGTTGTTGGACACGACACTCCTCGTGTGTATGGGGTGTTGCTGCCGGATGGTACCTACCCGTGAGTCAACGTGCATTGTTGTTGCGTGCCGGCAGCCTTTATCGAGCCTCTTGTGGCAGCCTTGTTGGACCCCCGAGAGCGGGGAGGAAGCTGCCGATCAGCGTGCTCTGTGCCCTCGGGGCACTAGATCCCCGCCCCTATTCCAGGTCTCTTTTACAACGACGCTACCGCCATGAAGGCACTTGCAATTACACGTAGTTGGCAGTGGGCCCGTCGGTAGAGGTACCGCTTGGGGCGGGCGCCTCATTTTGTGGACGGCGGACACACGCTGGCACTGAAGCGTGTGAGCATCCACGAGACGCCTGCGTCTCCCGGAAGTGCGCGTGATGGCAGCACAAGCCTCTCCTGCCGGCGGAGGCATCTGTCTCGAAGCCGCGGTCGGCGCAGTCCTCCTGGGGTTGGCCGGGATTGGAATGGGGATAGATGCGGGGGCGCGGGGCCAGACGGCGTTGGGGGAGGAGACGAGCGGTGGCCGTGGTCTGGGTGGTTGCGGCGTTAGCCGCTTTGATCGCAGTAGTTGCGGTGGTGGGGCTGGTACGGGCTGGCCGCCGGGAGGCTGCTGCAGAACGGATCCGCCTGACAGAACAGACACAGCTACAAGCCGTTCAATCGCTGGACGCTGTCTGGCGCATGGACGACCGGGAATTCGAGGAGTACGTGGCCATGCTGTGCCGCCGGGACGGCTGCACCGATGTCCGCCGGGTAGGCGGCGCCGGCGACCTGGGCGCCGACGTCATCGGCTACCTGCCCGATGGCAGGAAACTCGTGATCCAGTGCAAGCGCTACGCCCGGCACCGTTCGGTCGGCAGCCGCGACATCCAGACGTTCAACGGCACCGCCCGCGCCGAACACGAGGCAGATGTACCGGTCTTCGTCGCCACATGCAAATACACCTCCCCGGCCCGCGCGTTCGCGAGCAAACAGCAGTTGACGCTCATCGACACCGACCTGCTCGGATTCTGGAACAGCGGCACGTCCCTGACGTCGTTCCTTGATCTGGACATCGCCCGGTCCGGTACGCACCGCAAGCCTCACCCCCGACGCTGATACGACTCCGTCACCACCGCCGCGGCCTGTACCTCCCGATCGGGCAAGTATGGCTGGCGCCGGTCGGCCCCCGAGTGCGCCTCGTGGTCAAATCATGCAGGACTGAGGAGAGGCGGCCTCACCGAACGTGCCGGGGGTGGCTCCCGGCACGGTCATTCCTGCCTAACTGTGGTCCGTGCGCGCCGCTGTGCCCGTACACCGGTGCCTGGCCGGGATTCTTCCGCGGCCCATTCGGGTTCGTCTCCGGTGCCCTGGTCGCTGGCGAGTTTGCGGACGGGCAGGCCGGCGGTGCGGGCGCGGGTGGCCTGGCCGGTGTCGTAGGTCAGGAGGGTCACGCCGTGGCGGCCGGCCAAGACGTGCGCGCCCAGGGCGCGGTCGATGATCTCGTCGTCGGCGTTCGGCAGCCGCACGTGGCCGGGCTGGTCGAACAGCACCTCCACCATGGTCTCGGCGCAAAAGGTGCCGATTTCTGGCAGGGGGACGGTGTCGACCGGGTGGAGGGTGCCGCGTCCGGCGTCGCTGAGAATCCGCTGCAGAACGGCCAGGGTGAAGCCGGACCGCCACCGGACACGCCGGTCCTTGGACTCCTTCAGCTTGTCGAGTTCGTCGATGACGGCCATCGGGAACAGAAGGCAAAACGGCTCGCTGGGCGACAGGCCGAGGAGTTCGGCGAAGTCGGCGTCCTCCACGTTGTCGGGGTGGTGGATGTAGAAACTGCTGTCGGGCAGGACATAGCGGATTCTGCTGTCCCAGCGTGTCAGGAGCTGCGCCAGATCCTGCACGGCATCGTTCAGGGCCCCGATGCGCTCGGTGAGTTCCAGGTCCACCAGGTCACCGACGATGCCGCCTGTGCGCTGGACGTCGGTTGCGATCACCGCGGACAGGTCGCTGATGCCGCCCAGGAGCGCAGCGTGGCCGCGGGTGAGGACCAGGGCATCGAGGCTGGCTGTACTGATCTGTGCCCGCAGCAGGCGCGCTGCTTTGTTGGCCCAGCGCAGGTACTCCAGGAGGCGGATGTAGGGCGGATGCCCGGCGTTGTACACGTCCTCGGCGCGCTGGTGGACCTCGCGCAAGTTCTTAAGGATCGTGTCGCGGTCTGTACCGGGCCGAGGCGTGATGAGCATCCGCCGATGATGCCAGTGTCCGACGCGGAACGCTGACGGTCGGGCCAGAGGCGTCGGTCCGTGGCCCGACACCGTGTCGGTGTCGGGCCGTAGAGTCTGGGCATGGCCCGTTCCTGGACGCGATTGCACGAGCACTTGGGTGCCCCACCCGGCCCGCTCTCCTTCGACATGGTCAAGAAAGCCGCGGAAACCAACGTGGCAGAGTCCGACGACTTGGACTGGAAGGAGAAGCTGCCGCAGCCCCCGCGCGACGGTGCCTGGAACGAGCTCGCCAAGGACGTTGCCGCGATGGCCAACACCCGCGGTGGCCTGCTCGTCTACGGAGTCACGGATAAGACCACAATCCCGGTTGGCATCAACCCCGGCGAGGTCAACCCCCAGCAGTACGCGCAGTGGATCCGCAACCACGTCCAGCCCTACCTGCCCGACCTGACCTTCACCACCCTCACCTCTCCCGACGGTGCCCTCAGCTTCCTGGTCATCGACATCCCCGCCAGCCCCATGGCCCCCCACCACGTCTACGGCACCGCCGCCAAGGACAAAGACCAGCAGGCCGCCGTCGTCCCCTTCCGGGACGGCGACCACACGGCCTGGATGGCGGAGCACCAGATCGAACGTGCCTACCGCGACCGCTTCACCCGCACTCGCAACGCCCAGGACGACACCGATCGGCTCCTCGCCCACACCCTGGACAGCGTTCTTCCTGAGCAGGCTGAACCCTCGGCCTGGTTCGTGGCCGTGGCTCGGCCGGAACGGCCGCTGCCGCGCACGGCACCGCCCCTGGCCCGGGAGAAAGCCCCCGACCTCTGCGAGACCGCATGTGCCCACTCCCAGCGGATGACCCGCAACCACCAGACCGTGGGCCCGCTGACGGGCCTGCGCGTTGTCCTGTCCAACCCCCGGCCGGGTCTGCGCCGCTGGGTCTTCAGCACCCTGCCCCTGCGCATGGGCCGGGAGATCTACACGGAGCTTCACCACGACGGCAGCACCATCCTCGCAGCCAACCTGTCCTGGAAGGCCCGGCGCGGTGACTTCCCGGCCGAACTGGAGGCAACGGGGGTCCTGGTCGATGTGGAGGTTGCCGGTGCCTGCTGCCGCGATGCCCTCGCGCTCGCCCGCGAACTCGCCCGCCACTTGGGAGCGGACAGCTCTATCCACATGACGACGGCCATCGTCACAGCCGAACCGGCGCCTATGAGCCCGGTCATCAACGAGTACGGCGGCTTCAGGGCCATCCCCGATCAAGCCCGACGGCCGCGCCGCATTCAGCCGGTGACCGCTCTGGTGAGCCCCGCTGACGAGGACGACCTGCTGCGCGAGAGTGCCCAAGAGGCCTTTACCGACCTCATGCACCAGTTCGGCATCACCGCCTACCTGTAGCGCGGCGGAACGCATGGCCGGACGCCCCGGCCGGCACAGCACCCTGTGTCCGCCGCCTGCTGTGCGAGGCCGCATCGCGCGCCCTGCCCGGCTCCGGCCGGCGGGGCTGGCGGACCCTCATAGGGAGAACAGGTCGTCCTGGACGTACTCGGTGACTGTTCGCAGGGGGTATGCCAGGCCGAGAAGCATGAAGGTGCGCGGGCGGGCGGCGATGTTCCCGACGAAGGCGTGGACGGCGCGCTCGGGTGTGAACATGCGGGTCAGCCATCGTTCGTGCAGCTTCTGCCGGACCTGGTGTGCTCCGTAGGTGCGGAAATATTTGCGATAGGACTCGCCTGCCTCCCAGTCTTTGAGGTGCATGTTGTGTCCGGGGCAGTCCGCGTCCGCGCAGGAGAAGCTGTAGCGCAGTTGTACGGGCACCCACTCCAGGCGTTTCAAGTCTTGGTCGAACAGGTCCATTTGATCGGTTAGTGCGGACTTCGAGTCGGGCCACGGCTCGGCGTCGGTCAGCTTCAACCTGGGTGTGGCGGGGATGCGGAAGAGTCCCAGCGAGGTGCCGTGGGTCTCCTGGTTGCGGCGTATCGCGCACAGGGACGGTGCCACCAGCGGCCGCAGGTGCTGCCATCGCCGGGCCCAGCCGTCTGCGGGGGCGAGCTTCTCGATGACTTTCAGTGTGTCCAGAACGGGCCGCAGGCTCTCCGGGCGGCGGTCCTGCCGGTGTGTTTCGACGTCGACCTCGATGACGGAGTACTTCGCGAACTGCGCCTGCTGCTCAAGCAGCCGGAACGGCACCGGGAAGAGCCGCACGTGCTGCGGCTCGCTGAGGTCGAGGCGGACTCCGGCGACACAGCTGGTCTCCCGGTATTTCGCGGACAGTTCCGGATAGGTCTTCACTGTGATCATGATGCGGGCCCGTTGCCGTCCGCTCACCGTTGCCTCCCCCAGCCCGATGTGACCCCTGACGGTCAGATTGGACGCAACAGCGCGGTTTGTTAAGAGGGCCTGCTTGCCGTAGTGGGAGGCTCAGGCCAGTGCGGTCACCGTCACGTCAGCCTGCCTGAGGACCTCCTCGACGACCACGGTGCGGTGACAGCGTTCGGCATCCTGTTCGAAGCACAGCACCGCCACGCGGGACGTCTGGGCACGCTCGGCGAGGTCGGCAAGTTCTGCGACGGCTTCGGGCGACCGCAGCAGGCTCCGGAACTGTGCCCGCCCCTCGGTCAGACGTCCCTCCCAGAAGGGGGCCCGGTTGTCCTTGGGGTTTCCCAGGGCCCGCAGGTGCACATAGTCGATGCCCGCCGCGTTCAAGGCCTCGCTCAGGCGCGTCTTGCTGAATCCTGGCTTGCGGCTGATGGGCGTCAGCCGCACATCCGCCACCGTGTCGATCTGCGCGCCCGCCAGAGCCGTGACAAATGATCCGATGTCTCGGCCCTCATACCCGGCCGACCACAGGCCCCGCACCGGTTGGGCTGCACGGAACAGGTCATCCAGACTGACCTCCAGCGCCGCAGCCAGCGCGCCGACGGTGAAGAAGCCCGGTTGAACGGCCCCCTCGCTCTCCAGGCGCACCAGAGTGCGCGTATGCAGACCCGCTTCCTTCGCAAGCCGCTCCCGTGTCCACCCACGCGCCTCACGCAACGCACGTACACGCCGGGCCAACTCCTGTGCCCTATCCCGATCCTGACGGCTTGCTGCCGGTCGACCTGCCATGGGCGGCGATTTTAACTTCCATTTGAATGGAAACGCGAACCGGCTCGCCGCAGCAGCGGCAAGCCGGCCATATGTCAGCAGCGTCGCGTAAGAGAGGACGAGCCCAGTTGACTCTGGGATGCCAAGCCCGCAAGGACAGGGCTGGCCACCGGCCAGGGTGACGACGGGAACGGTGGCGGACAGTCAGGGACCTACACCGGCGGGACCCCAGGGGTGGTGGCAGTATCCGCCTCACGGGCTGGTGAAGCCGCCGGCGATGGGTGTCGGCAGATGCTGTAGACAAGCTTCCACAGTGTCCATCCGCTCACAACAACCGCACCCCAGCCAGCTACCCACAAGGCGATCAGCCCGACAGCCGCAGACGTGGGCCGCTCGGAGAAGACCGTGCCGGCCGACCAGCCCAGCGCAGTAGCCGCGACAGCAGGATACGCAAGCCAGAGCGCAGTGACGCGGATGAGACGGGCACCCCGCCCCTCTCGGACTTGCCCGTTCAGCCATGCCTCCCAGCCGAATCCTCCGCGGACCCTCGGACTGAGCTCCTCGGTGATGTACCGCGCCGCCATGAAGCAAAACTCTTGCTGGTCGACGTAGCGGGTCCCCAGCACATAGACAGCGAAAGGGATGGCCAGCAGCAACACACGATGGCCTGGAGCGGCCACCGCGAAGCTGAAGACGACCGCGGCGGTGCTCAGCTGCAGAGCGAACAGAGTGTGTGCGGCAGTGCTGCGCCGCTCGATCTCCTGCCGTAGCGCAGAGAACTCTGCGAGCGCCCCTTCGCTCGTGGCTGATGTTGATTCCCCCATGTGCCGCATGCTTCCCGCTTGGGCAGATCCTTAGCCGGCCGGTGTGCTCATGCGGTACGAGTTGCGGTCATCCTGGCTTTGCATTGGGCCGTCAGCGCCTGCTCCGCCGCACCGGCGTTGCCCGCGCTGGGCGCTGCAACGCCGGGGACCGGGGCCGAGGGCCATGTACGACGGGCCTCGCGTCAGGCCGCGCCGAACAAATGGCCGAGCTGGGTGACCAGTGATGCGGTTGCGCTGCCGGCCACGGCGATGGCCGCAGGTTCGGCCGAAGTGCGCATCTGCAGCCAGGTGCGCCGCAGGAGGCCGGCGTCGGGTTCCCTGTCTTCCTCCTGCGCAGCTGCGAGTTCTGCTTCGATGACCTCGGCGTCGGCGATCAGCGGCTCACTGGAGGGCGGACGTTCCTGTGATGCGGTGCGCAGTGTGTTCAGGAGGTCGGCGACGACTTCCCGGGCCTTGTTGGCGCTTGCCGGGTCTATGGGGCCGTTGAACTGGTAGTTGCCGTCTCCTTGTTGCACGTTCCCACCAGAAATCTCCTGGCGGTCTATGTTCCAGGTGCTCATTGACTCGAGCCTTCCGTTGGCCTGGTGGGTGATCTGCCCGTGCGGGAGGACGTTCATGGTCATGTGGCCGGTGAAGATCTGTGCGGAGGCGCCGTCGTGCTGCGCGGCCACGCGGGCCTCGTCTCTTACTTCGGTGGTCGTGACCTCGCCGACGGTAAGAAGCAGTTCGTGCAGCGTCACACCCCAGCGGGCGGTCCGAGGCCGGAGGGCCTGTAGCACGGATTCGGCGATCTGCTGAAGTGAGACCCGCGCGTCGGAAGCCGGCAGGTTCGCCAGCGCGTACGTGAGTTCGTAGACGGAGTGCCGCTCAAGAGCCTGGATGTAGCTGGCTGTGCTGTACGTCGCTTTGACCGCGTCCGTGACGCTGTACTGAATGGTGAACTCGATCGGCAGGTCTGTGCCGTCGTGCATGGACACCACACGCAGAGGGAACGGCACGGTCTGCTCCCGAAGATCCACGCGCATCCTTACGGTGTCCACCAGCGGGATGACGACACGCAGCCCGGGTTCGAGGGTGCGGCTGTAGCGGCCGAAGCGTTCGACGATGGCGGCGGATGCGGTCGGGACCACTTGAAAGGCACGGCTTGCAAGGCCGATGCCGCCCGTCACGGCGAGAGCGGCGCTGATCATCCAATGCCGTCGCATGACACCCCCGTCCCGGTCCATATGGTCGCGCAAACTGGCAGGCGGCGCGGAGGATTTGGCAGGTCCAGACGGACTGGGGTGTGTGGCGCCGTCACCCGTACAGCGCGCCATCGGTCCACCAGGGTGTTTCCTCGGCCGCAAGTTCCGGATCAACCATGTGTAACGGATCGTCACTCTTGGTGAGAGCGCTGCTGTTTAGCAGTGCCGTGTCGATCGCCCCTCCCTGGGGTTCGCGAACGGCGGCGGCGTGCCGTGTGGCGGCCGCGCAGGCGTGGCACGCGTCGGTAAGACGCCAGATGCGGCCGCACGCGCTGCGCGTCAGCAGCAGTGCGATCGGCCCGTCGCAGCCGCGGTGGCGCTGATGCCACTTGCAGCCGTGCTCACCGCACCGGCATGTCCGCAGGTGGCCGGGGAGCGGTTCGGAGCGTGCGTGCTGCGCCAGATGTCGGACGACCGCTGCCTGCGTGGCGACCGCCCCAGTAGACGCCGGGATGCGGCCGCAGTGCAGGCAGATGAGGTCCGTCTCGCCAAGGCTGGGACGGAACTCGAGTGTCCAGGTGCGCCGCACCGGGCGGGGGAGTGCGCCGTGCCCCATCGAGAGCTGTCCTCCCTGCTGAATGACGAGTGGTTCGGCCGGCGTCCCGAGGCGGGGGAGTGCCGGTGGCGGCACACGGTAGTGCAGACCTCTGCCCTGGCGCTCTCGGCCTGACGAGGTCAAATAGGGCAGAGGTCTGCACTGACAGGGCAGGGTTCTGCACCGTGCGATAGAGCGGTGACGATCACTCCGCCGCCCGACCCCAACTTCGACGCGCTCCGCCAGGAGCTGTCACGACTGCGGGCCGAACGCGGCTGGACCTACGACGAACTCGCCGGGCGAACCGGCCTGTCACGCCGCACGCTGATCGAGATCGAACAGGGCCGCACGATCGGCACCCTGGCCACCTGGCACGCGCTCGCCCACGCACTCGGCGCCCCGCTTGACCAGCTCTTCGGCACCCTCTGCTCCGGTCACGAACCTCCCGCCCGGCCTGCTCCCTGACTGCTCCGCGAAGCCTCGAGGGTCCAGTTTCCGGGAGGGGCGACGCCACCCGAAACGGCGACCAGTACCGAATGCACGCACTAAGAAGCGAACTCCAGCGCGACTGATGCGGCTATGACGGTGACCTGAGCGGCCTGGTCTGCCGACTGGCAGCGTTTCTGCCGTCATCGTCTGCGGTCATGCGCTCGACGAACAACTCCTTCGCTGATGACGGCCGTGCCTGGGACGGCAGCCGCAAGAACTACCGGGCCCGCCGGGCACTGCGCATCGACGCGGACAGTCCCAGCCGGCTGCTGCGGTCCGCGCAGGTCGGCCGGTGCGACGGCTGTGGGAACCGGGTGGAGTGGTACCCGCGCCCCGGCAGCACTCCGGTCCCGCTGCATCCCGACGAGCTGCCCGCCAGCACCGTCCCTGCAGGGGAGCGCTGGCACGTCTCTTCCGGCGTCGTACATGCCAGCCATGACGGGAGCGCGTGGTGCCGGGTTCGGCATCACGCCGTGTGCCCTGCTGGCCCGATCGGTAACCGCAGCCCGCTGCTGGCAGAGACGCGCCGGGCACTGGGCCTGAGCTCGCGCCGGCTGCAGGACGCCGGTTTGTTCACGCCCCGTCCTGACCAGGTGCCCGCCCTACCTGTTCCGTCCGGCCTGCCAGTGCGGCCGGTGGTGTGCCTGCTCTACACCCGCTTCCTCGCTCCTGGTCCTCTCGAGCACCTTCAGTGCGTCGCCCAGACCCGCACCCGCCGCCGCTGCCTTCTCCCAGTCCAGGACCCCGAGGCACTGCCTGGTACGTGGCGTCTGGAGTCAGTGGATCCGCTCCTTGGCCCCGGCGGCGGCCGCCTGCCGATCGCGCAGGAGGTGATGGCGGTCTACGACCTGACAGGTCTGGCGTATGCCGAGCAGATGCGTTGGCACAGGCAGCGCTGCTCCACGCACGCCAGCATTGACGAGGCCGCGGACCATGCGCGGACCGAGTGGGAACGCTTCGACCCGGTGCGCCACAGCCCCTACGCCCGCGATCGGATCCCCGATTCCTAACCTGCGCCCGGTCAGGAACCGCCGTCTCTACCCGAAGGTGCGGCCGCCGTCATTCCGCTGCGGTCGGCGTCGCCGCTCCGGCAGCCTCCTAGCTGCCGAGTCCGTTCTTCGCTTATCTGCGAGGTGCCCATGTCCAAGACCTTGATCGGCACTCCTGATCCTGATCAGCCGCCGTCCGAGCCTGTTCTGCGTGATGAGCATGCCGAGCGCACAGTCCTTGCGGCGCTGCTCCGCTACCCGCAGCTCGCCGCGTACTTGATGGCAGTCCTGCATGCGACGCACTTCAGCAGCCCGGCCTGCCGGGAGATCTTCCTTGCCGCGGTCGCTATCCACCACCACAAGGAGCCCTGCACTCCGGCAGCCGTCACGGCTGAGCTCGAGCACCGGCAGCAAGCCGATTCCGGCGCCCACGTTAAGGCGGCGGACCTGGTCTCCGAGCTTGCTCGTGCTGTGGTTCCGGCGGAGCCGGTGGTCGTGCACTACGCGGCGATCGTGCGGGACCTGGCGGCGCTGCGCCGGCATGCGGCCGCTCACCCGGAGGGGATGCCGTCGATGCCGATGCGCGGCTTCCTCACCGACGACGAGACCTGACCACCCCCGCGCGGCTCAACCGCGCTCTCACGGATCGATGAAGCTCGACGATGCTGAAGCCCACTGACGAACAGATCGCGGCCGCCGACGCCTTCGCCACTGGGGAACACTTGGTGATCCAGGCCGGTGCCGGCACCGGCAAGACCACCACGCTCACCCAGCTGGCGACCAGCACCTCGCGCCGGGGCTTGTATGTGGCGTTCAACCGGTCCATCGCGCAGGACGCCGCCGGCCGCTTTCCAGCCACGGTGCTGTGCAAGACCGCCCACTCCTTGGCCTACGCCGCCATCGGCCACCGCTACCGTGCCCGCCTGAACGGCCCCCGCGTGCCCGGGAGGCACACTGCCGACGCGCTCGGTATCACCAAGCCCATGCGCATCGGCAACTACGTCGTGTGGCCCGCGACGCTAACCTCCTCTGTGCAGCGCACCGTGACCCGGTTCTGCCAGTCCGCCGACCCCGTCATCGACCACCACCACGTGCCCCCGCTCCGAGGCCTGGCCGCAAGCCTGCACGCCGAGCTCGCCCGCCGCATCCTGCCCTACGCCCGCGCCGCCTGGGCCGACCTGCAGCACCCCGACACCGGCGCGGTCCGCTTCGAACACGACCACTACCTGAAAATCTGGGCCCTGTCCGACCCGAAACTCCACACCGACTACGTGCTCCTGGACGAAGCACAGGACACCAACCCCGTCCTGGAGCAGGTCCTCCTCAACCAGCGTGGCCACGCCCAGCTGGTCATGGTCGGGGACTCCGCGCAGGCCATCTACGGCTGGCGCGGCGCCAGAGACGTCATGACCGGCTTCGACGGCACCGCCCTGTCCCTGACCCAGTCCTTCCGCTTCGGCCCCATCCTGGCCCTGGAAGCCAACCGGTGGCTGGCGATCGCCGGCGCCCCGATCCGCCTGCAGGGCACCGAGACGATCCCGACCGAGGTCGGCGCGGTGACGATGCCGGACGCGGTGCTGTGTCGCAGCAACATCGGCGCCATGGCCCAGATTTTCCGCTTCCTCGCCAAGGGCCGCAGGGTCGCGCTGGTCGGAGGAGGGGAAGCCCTGCGCGCTCTGGCGCTGGCGTCACGCGACCTGCAGGACGGGCGCCGCACCTCCCATCCCGAGCTGGTGCTGTTCACCTCCTGGGGCCAGCTGCAGGAATACGCCGAACACGACCCTGCCGGCAGTGACCTGCAACCCCTGGTCGACCTCGTCGACCACCACGGCACCGACGCCGTCCTGTCCGCGGTGGGCCGACTCGTACCCGAGCAGGACGCCCAGGTGACGATCTCCACCGCCCACAAATCCAAGGGCCGCGAGTGGCCCCAGGTCGAGATCGCCGACGATTTCTACCCGCCCAAGGACAGCGACGACAAGGACGAGCACGGAAACCCCCTGCCCGGCCCCATTGGCGACGCCGACGCCCGCCTCGCCTACGTCGCCGTCACCCGCGCACGCACCCGCCTCGACCTCGGCGGCCTGGAATGGATCCACGACCACCCCGACGGAAACCCACCGGCGTCACACTCCTGGCGAACCGGCGACCTGGTCGCTGTTGCAGGCTGAGCCGATTTACACGCGGCAGTTCTGTCTGCTTCAGCGCTTTCCTGTCGCACGGATGCTGGCCTCCAGCGCCGCCAACAGATCCACGGCCGGCGTCGGCTCTTCTGGCTCCTGCAGCCCGGCGCCGGTCATTTTGGCGGCCACCAGCTGCTCGAGCGCCGCTGCGTACTCGTCGTGGAGCTCGGCGATGTCGACCCCGGCAAGCTGGTCCATCAGCAGCTCGGCGAGCTCCAACTCCCTCTCCGTCACCGGGGCGGGGCTGGAGAGGTCGTCGGGCTCACGGATCTCCTGCGGCCACAGCAGCGTGTGGAGCACGAGCATCCCGCGCCGCGGCCTCAGTACCGCCAGCCGCTCCCGGGTGCGCAAGGTGACCTTGGCGACGGCGACCGTCCCATGCCGGGCCAGCGCCTCCACCAGGAGCGCATAGGGACGCTGTCCCTGCTCGCCGGCAGCCCCGACCCAGTACGGGCGGGCGTAGAGCACCGGGTCGACGTCGCGCTCGTCGACGAAGCCGAGGACGTCGACCGTACGCTTGGTCGGGAGGGGGAGGGCGTCAAGGTCCTCATCGAGGAGCACGACGGTGCGGCCGTCAGGCCCTTCCCAGCCGCGTGCGATCTCCGACTGCGGGACCTCCACGTCTTCGCGCTCACAGACCCTGCGGTGCCGGATGCGGGCTCCGTCGCTGGCGTGGACCTGGTGGAATCCGGTGCCGTGCTCCTCGGTCGCGGAGTAGAGATGGACCGGGATGGTGACCAGGCCGAAGCTCACGTAACCGGTCCAGATCGCGCGCATACCGACAGCGTGAATGGCAGGGCGGTTCGGTGCGCGGTGGGCTACTCCGGCGCAGTGATCACGATGCGCCCGCGACAAGGCGTACTGGGATGCTGGTCTCCAGAGCGCTCTGGAGAGGGCTCCGGAGCATCCTGATACGGCGGGCTCGTTAAGCTCCGCCCTGGCTGGCAGACCCGTTCACCTTCCAGCCGACGACAGTGGAACCGGATTGCATCCGGTTCCACTGGCTGGCAACGTTCCATCCGCGGAGTACTCGGTAACGGCCTGTTGGTCTGCAGGTTGGGGCTGCACAGCTCGCAGGCCCGTACGTCCCACCGGGCAGCCCATGCGGTGGCTTCGGCACCGGTGAGTGCCTGCCCGTCGTCGATCCAGCAGTCCTGGCGGTGCAGGACATAGCGGGGCGGCCGGCCGGCAGCGCTCGGAAGGCGCTGCAGGCGCCACCCCGGTGCGGGGCCCGATACCCACGGCTGGTCGCCGGTCTCCACCTCGTAGATCTGCTCGCGGACCCGGCGCAGCTGCTGCAGCAGATGGAACTCGATCACGCGGAGGCGGGCGAGTTCGGTGGGCAGGTCGTCGTGCACGCGGCGCCGGCCAGGGTCAGGCGCTGCGGCGGCGGTGAGCGAGCGCGCCCCGGGTGACAGCGCCGGGCCCGAAGCGGGCATTGACCCGGTCGACGACCGGGTCCAGGCGCCGGCTGTTCTCCCGGCCGGCGTCGAGGCTGAGCTGCTGCGGTGCGCCTGCAGCGTCGACCAGGTGTTCGACGCGGACCGAGACTCCCCGCACCCGGGCCCGCTCCAGCCCGAGACGTTCGAACACCGCCATCGCCGCGTCCCGCAGGTCGTCGGTGAACGCGCTCGGCTCGGACAGGGTCCGGGACCGGGACACGCTGCTGCCCCCGGCGAAGGACACACCGAGAGCGATGCCCCGGGCAACCTGACGGCGCTCGCGGAGCTGATCGGCAAGGTCCACCACGGCGTCGAGGATCTCGGTGCGCACCAGGTACGGGTCGGGGGTGTCGCGGTCCAGGATCCGCTGGACGCTGATGCTCTGCGGCAGCTCGGACGGGGTGACCGGGCGCGGGTCGATGCCTCGTGCCCGCTCGTGCAGCAGCCGCCCCTCCCGGCCGCCCAGGATCCGCTGGATGGTCTGCAGGGGCTGGCGGGCCAGTCGGCCCACCGTCGCCAGGCCGTACTGCTCGAGCGTCGCCGCCTGAACCGGCCCCACCCCGTACAGGTCACCGACCGGCAGAGGGTCGAGGAACGCGCGGACCGCCTGATGATGGTCAGGGACGACGCGGATGCCGCCACGGCCGGGATGCGCGGAGGCCACCGCCGCGACCGCCCAGGTGGCGGCCACACCGATCTGCACGGAACAGGCCGGCCGCCAGAGCCCGGGCCCGGATCCGCTGGGCCAGCTCGTACGGGGTGCGGTCCCAGTACCGCAAGGCGCCGGCGACGTTGGCGAGCGCCGCGGCCGGCGGCAGGGGCTGCACCACCGGGGTGACCTCACCCAGCATTCCCAGCAGCTCCGCGTACCCGGACTCGCGCACCGCGCGGTCCGCCCGCACGTGCAGGACGTGCGCGCCGAGCTCGGCGCGACGCGCCTCATCACGCGTGCTCACCGCTTCCACATCACTCATCGTACACTTGTTCTATTTCGGCGAACGTGGATACTCCGCCGCTGCGCGCGGTTGAATGCGCTCGGCCGGAACTAGGAAAAGGGCCCTTCCCTGAAGCCCGGCGGCGTCCGGCGCGATCAGCATCGCCGGCGGCCGGTCCTCCCGGTCACGCCGCTTTCGGCCCCTGCCGCCACTCGTCTTCCGGCCGGAGCGGATGCCGTCACCTCGACGGCGGCGCGGCACGCCAGCGTGAGACGTTCGGATTCGTCCTCGGCGTGAGCAAGGGGCCTGGTGGAGTCCAGTGCGATCCGGGCGAGGAGTCGGGTTACGGCTGACCCGCGCCGCCCCATGTAGGGCGTGCTTCGCGCATTCGGGGACAAGTGAAAGATGCGGGCGCCGCTGAAACGGCTGGAGTGGTAATTCAGCGCGCTCAACTTCCTATCGATCTTCGCGCGGCACGGTGACGGCCTGTCGGCCTGGTCGGTGCCACCAAAAAGATTTCTATCTGGCCATACTGCTTCCGCACTGTTGAACGCTATACTGATTGGGAAAGGTTCACATCTATGTGATTGCCGGTGGCATGGAGTGACGATGAGGATCAAGGAGCTTTCGGAACGGGTCGGGGTATCCACCCGCCTTTTGCGCTACTACGAAGAGCAGGGTCTTATCACCCCGCGTCGTGAAGAGAATGGCTATCGATGCTACGACGAGGCGGCTGTGGAGCGGGTTGAGCAGATTCGCGGTCTGCTTGGAGCCGGGTTGACCACGGAGATCATCCGGGAGGTTCTCCCATGCCTGGGTGCCGCAGCGTGCTCCCAGTATGACGACCCTGAGTTCGTTCGCCGGATCGCAGCAGAGCGAGACCGGTTGCGGGAACGCGTAACCATACTGATGCAGCACGTCAATGCTCTAGACGACTATCTGGGCGCTGTGTCTCAGGTTGCGCCATCCGTTGATGCCGCCTGACCGTGTAGGAAGTCCTCGAGTGCGCGATTGAACGTTGCCGGATCCTCCAGGTAGGGAAGATGTCCACTGTCGGGGAAGCGACTGATTGTTGCCTTTCTGGCGAGCGCGGTCAGCTGCTCGGTGGACGACGTGGGGACAAGCTGATCTCGCTCTCCCACGATCAGCTGCACAGGAATGGCCAGTCCGCGGAACTCCTCCGCCTGATCGACCCCGTCAACCTGGTGAAAGACTGCATTCACGTGTGCGGGATCGATGCGATCTGCTGACGCGAGAAATCCTCGCGCTATGCCGGCGTGTCCGGAGACCCCCATGCCTTCGAGCAGCAGCTGGGCCCATTCGCGTGCACCACCCGGGCTCAGGAGCAGATCATAGAGCTCGACGCGTTTTTCGTGCTCGCGCGGCGGAAGCTCCAAGTACCCGTTCACGATCGTCAGACGCCTGACACAGCGTGGCGATCGTGCCGCGAGCGTGATCCCCACTCTGGCACCCATCGCCAGTCCCACGACCGACACTTCGTTCACTCGAAGGTGATCGAGTAGGGCCTGTGCGGCGGCCGCGTACTGCCCGAACGGGACTGACGTTCCGGTGGATCGCCCGTGGCCGGGGAAGTCCAGGGTGATCACGCGGTGATGCTCCGCAAAGGCTCGGCGCTGGTGCAGCCAATTGTTCGCGTTGCCGCCCAGACCGTGGAGGAACAGGATTGCGTCGTCGGTGGCCCCTTCGTCGGTGTAGTGCAGGGTCTCCCCGAGCCAGCTCAGTTCCATCGCCGCGCTCCCTTCCCGCCGCGTACGGTCAGTCCGCTGCTCAGCGGCTGCCGGGTCGGACGAAGTCGCCCCAGCCGCGCAGATGGCTGATGAAACGCTCGCTCAGTCCACCTCTCCGCAGGAAGTCCGCGGGGACGGGGAGGACCGGGCTTTCGTGCTCGAAGTCCGACTCCACCAGAACGGGGCAGTTCCGCTCCAGGATGCCGGCCCGTCCGATCAGCACGAAGTCGCACCCTTCGTCCAGCAGCCGACCGGCGCGCTCCGCACTCCTGATGCGGCCTGCTGCGCCCAGGCGCACGCCCTTCCGTGGCAGATCGGCGAAGACGCTCAGCATCGTCCGGCCTCGGAACGCACCCTCCTGGACGATCTGGTTGTAGTCCCACAGGGCGAGATCCAGATAGTCGATCAACTCTCGATCGAGGATCTCCGCGGTCATCTCCCGAAGCTCCTCGATGCGCAGGCCGTACCGCTCGATCGACAGGCGCCATCCGATCTGGAAATCAGGTCCGCACTCCCGACGGATGCCCTCGATCACCTCGATGGTGAAACGTGCGCGATTCTCCAGGCTGCCGCCGTACTTGTCCGTCCGGTCGTTCAGTATCGGAGACATGAACTCCGACAGGATCCACCCGAAGGCGCCGTGGACCGCGACGCCGTCGAAACCGGCCTTCTCCGCCCTCTTCGCGCCTGCGATGAAGCTGTCACGGATGCGCTCCACTTCTGCGGTCGACAATGCGGAGATTCCGGGCAGCGTGTGACTGGAGGCGGGCGAGGGCACACCTCCGAAGTGCGGATTCGCGCGATGCCCCGCGTGGTGGAGCTGGACCGCCGACAAGCCGCCGCCCTCGCGGATGGAAGCAGCAACCTCCGCCAGCCCGGGCAGGTGCTTGTCGCTGAAGATGCCCGGCTGCCGAGCGCACGCAATTCCACTGGCCTCGACGATCGTCGCGCCCGTCTGGACCAGCCCGTATCCACCCTGGG